>CALGVF010000167.1 GCA_937920115.1 uncultured Clostridia bacterium | reverse complement strand
CTTCGGCGGTGGAAGTTTTAAAGGGGACGGGTATTCCGATTGTCGTCAAAAACACGTTCGACAGATTTAAAAGCGGAACTTTTGTTTCGGAAAACTGCGAAACGGCGGAATTTTGCTTTGCGGCGGAGAGTTACGAAAAGGTAAAAACGTTCTTTGAAAACGGCAGGTGGAATAAGACCCGAGCCGAAATATCGAGGGCTGAAAAACGCGATAAAACCTTTGAAAACGCCGTATTCGCGTATATGCCTAACGGGGAATTTACGGAAGAAATTATGCAAAAAATCACGCGGAATACGCCGCTTGTTTTCAAAGCGGCAACCGACGAGGGGATAGTGGTTGCGACGGACAAAACTCACGCCGAAAATGTGAAAAAAGAAATCTTTGATATGTTCATTTTATTGTCACGGCGATGTCACAAGCGAATGTTATAGTGTAGCCACAAAGACGACGAGAGGTTAAACTTCTTGAAGACTTGAAAACATTGCTTACCCAAATCCCCCTTAAAATACAATGGAAAGAGGCGGTCTCGAAAGAGGCCGTCTTTTTCCGTGTCGAAACGGTTTTATCGGCTGCGGCTTTTTTGGTTGACAAATAAACTTTTATATTATATAATAAGTCGAATATTTGAAATGATTTACGGGGTGAAAAATGAACAGGTTTAAAGGTTTATCCTTATTTTTAGCCGTCATTTCCTTAATATTTTTCGTCGTGTCCTGTTCGTCGCAACCGTCGGACGGCGTCCTGCCGCTCAGAGACGGGGTGTATCTCGATAAAGAACATCTGACGGACGAACAGAAAAAAGAGTTGGACAGTGGGCTTCTTACCGCCTGTTCGAGGAACGATAACGACTATTACGAGTATTGGAAAACTTTTTTCGGAAAGCCGAAGCCCGATTCTTTGGGAAAAGAAACTCGCGATTCCGAAAATTCCTTGCTTGAAAAATTGACGGCGAGCGAAAGCGAACCCGTTATAAAAACGGACAAGCTGTCGAGATTCGTAAACGACAGTTGGGGTCTCAACTCTTTAAACAGGGTAAAAGTTACCGTGACGAGCGGCGACGAACCCGTCTGCGGAGCGAGCGTTTTCGCGTTTGACAATTACGACGTGTTCGAGTTCGCGGCGGCGACCGACGCCACGGGTACCGCGTACCTGTTCCCGCAACACAGCGACGGATATTTTGCGATAAAAGGCGAGAACGGCGAATTTTCCGAAAAGTATTCCTTCGACGAGAAAAACAGAGAGTTTAACGTGGAAATCGAAAACGCGACTTCCGTTACTGACCGAAATATCTTGCAGATAATGTTCGTCGTGGACGCAACGCTTTCTATGGACAAGGAGATATTCTTCTTTAAAACGAGACTCGACGAAATAACGGCGAAACTCGCGGGCGACGGAATAGAGGTTTATTGTTCGTTCCTGTTTTACAGAGACACCTGCGACGTAGAAAAACTTTATTATACGGGTTTTTACGAGGTTTCGACCGAAGAGGGTTTAAAGGAACTCGGCGACAAGATAAGCGAACAGAGGGCGAAAGGTGGCGGTGAAGATTATCCCGAAGCGATGGACGAAGCGTTGGAACTCGCCGTTCAGAAAGATTGGTAAACGTGAAAAAGGAAGCGACAAAACTCATTTTTCACGTTTACGACGCCCCCGCTCACAAAAACGACGAAAATAAAATCAGATTCAACAAGTCGGTGTTCGTCGCGGCTCAGCAGGGAATCAGAATTTGTCCGATACTTTCCGAAGGAGCGGATTTGCTTTGCGAATATCTTGCGAGACAATCGGCGATAATGACGGGCGGAACGTACTCGTTTCTGACCGATAACGAGAAAAAAGAACGCCGCTATGACGACAAAACGCTCGACGAAGTTACGATAGAGCGGCTCGACGAACTCATAGTAAGGCTTGCAAACGGTTACAGAACGGGAAGTTTTGAAGCCCCTACGGAATTTTGTCCGAACGACGGGTATAGTGAAATAACGAGCGAAAAATCGGAAAAGAATTAAAAAATAGAGACAAAAAGCATTTAAAATGCTTGCTAAACGCAAAATAATATGTTATACTGTTTTGCGTATCAACGAAACGGAGAGAAAATTATGATAGCGAATTTATTGATTAGCAGTTGGGATTTACAGAGAATAATATGTATTCCCTGCCTTATAATATCTGTTCTTTGCGCCATTTTCCTTATAATAGTGATTATGCTTCAACCGAGCAACTCGGACGGCATAAGCGCACTTAACGGACAACAGGAAACTTTCTTCGGAAACAAGAAGAACAAGAGCAAAACTCTTGAATACAAACTCAGAAGACTTACCGTAATAACGGTAACGCTTATGGCAGTATGTATGATAGTTTTCTTTGTGGCTGTATTCAACATTAAGTGGTAATTTAACAAGGATATTACTAAGGCGACTTTCGGGTCGCCTTTATTTTTTATCGGCTATTATTCAACTCGCTAACGGCTAACCGTTTTCTGAGGCGATGCTACCGTCAGACGTTGCCCGAAACGGACAATTTTGCTTGCTTTCCCCTTTGGGGAAAGTGGCGGCGTAGCCGTCGATAGAGGTAAAAACGCAAAGATTATTTTAAATTGTACGTTTAATCAATTGAAAAAATCAAAGGATAAAAATGAGTATATATCAGACTATAAAAGAAAAATTCGACAGCGGAGAGTGGGAGGGATATTCTCAAAAAGCGATTTATTCCGCCCTCGGCATTTCTTCGCAGTCGGAAAAATCTGCAATCGGCAGGGTTCTTTCGGAACTGAAAAACAATTTCGACGTGTTTTGGTCGGACGGCAGATATTATTCCGCCGAAGGAATAGGCTATTTCAAAGGCACGTTGAGAGGCAACGAACGAGGTTTCGCCTTTTTCGTCGCCGACGACGGCAAAACTCCCGACTTGTTCATTCCGAACAGGAGTTTAAACGGCGGTCTTGATAAGGATAAGGTAATCGCGAGAAAAGTCGTTTCGGACAGAGGTTCTTCCGACGAGGGCGAAGTCGTGGCAATATGCGAAAGGGGCGTTAAGTCTCTTTGCGGAACGCTTTTTTCGGACAGGGGCAGGTATTTCGTTCGTCCCGACGAGAAGAGTTATTTCGAGGATATTTATATTCCTGCCAAACGTTCGGGCGGAGCAAAGCCTTACGATAAAGTGTTCGTGGATATAACCCGTTATACGGAAAGCGGCTTAATCGAAGGCGAAGTCAAAGAGGTTTTAGGTAAGCGGTTTGAACTTGCGGCAGAGGAAAAGTCGATTATAAAAGCCTATAAATTCAAGGACTGTTTCCCGAAAGCGGTTGTTTCGGAAGTTGCCGATATACCGCAGAAAGTCGCCGATAATCAACTTATAGACCGACTTAACCTTACGGGCAGGCTTATTGTCACCATCGACGGCGAAGATTCAAGAGACTTCGACGACGCGGTGGAAGTCGAGAAAAAGGAGAACGGCAATTATATTTTAGGCGTTCATATCGCCGACGTTTCAGAGTACGTCAAAGCGGGTTCCGCTCTCGACAAGGAAGCGTTGAAGCGGTCGAACAGCACTTATTTTCCCGACAAGGTTATTCCGATGCTCCCGTTTGAACTCTCAAACGGCATTTGCTCCCTTAACGAGGGAGTGGACAGGCTCACCCTTTCCTGTATAATGGAAATCGACGAAAACGGCGAAGTCGTTGATAAGAAAATAGCGAAAAGCGTTATAAAATCGAAACGCAGAATGACCTATACGGAAGTACAGGGCGTTTTGGACGGCGATAAAAAATACGCGAACGAACCGAAAGAAATAGTAAAATTAGTCGGCTTAATGCGTGAACTTCAAAAGATTTTATCCGCAAAAAGGGATAAAAGAGGAAGCGTAGACCTCGATGTAAAGGAATCGCATATTACCGTAAAGGACGGCGTTATAGAGGTCGAGCCGAGGAAGAACGAGGTCGCGTATAAAATTATCGAAGAATTTATGGTCGCGGCGAACGAAAGCGTTGCGGAATATGCGTTTTATCTCGAAGTTCCGTTCATTTACAGGGTTCACGGCAAGCCGCTTCTTGAAAAAGCCGAAAGTTTCGTGGAGTTTATAAAAGCCCTCGGCATAAACGTGAGGTGGAAATCGGGCGAAGTGAGACCGAGCGATTATTCGGCGGTTCTCGATAAAATAAAGGACGAACCCGTATTCCCCGTGGTCAATAAAATTATGCTCCGCTCGATGCAAAAGGCGAAGTATTCACCCGAAAACGAAGGGCATTTCGGATTGTCGAGCAAGTGTTATTGCCATTTCACTTCGCCGATAAGAAGATACCCCGACCTTGTTGTTCACAGGGTTATAAAAATGATTATTGACGGAAAAATAGGCGAGTTAATCGACTTATACGGCAACTTTGTCTATGAAGCGGCGAAAATATCGTCCGAAAACGAGAGGGTTTCCGACGAGGCGGAAAGAAAGGTAGACGACCTCTACAAGGCGTTTTATATGCGTGATAAAGTCGGCGAGGAATACGACGCCGTAATAAGCGGAGTTACCGCAAACGGCGTGTACTCGGAACTTGAAAACTCCGTCGAGGGCTTTACGGGTCTCGAAGATTTGCCGAGAGGCAATTATACCTTCGACCCGAAGAGGTATACCCTCTATTCGGGAAAACACAGATTCACGATAGGCGACGAGGTGAGAGTCGGCGTAGTCGGAGTCGATATTGCGAGCAGAAAAACGCAGTTTATAATATTGGCGGATAAAAATGCCGATATATTGGCGAGTAAAAATACGAAAAAGAAAAATTTACAAAATAATCATTGAAAAATACGGAGTAATGTGCTAAAATAGGAATATGAAAATAATTGCCGAAAACAGGGAAGCGAGGTTCGAGTATTTTATAGAGGACTCGGTTGAGGCGGGAATATCGCTCGACGGGGGCGAAGTAAAGTCGATAAAATCGGGCAACGTGAGTCTGAAAGACGCGTATTGTACGGTTTACCGCTCGGAACTTTATATAAAAGGAATGCACGTCGCGGTATACGATAAGGGCGGGGCGTTCAATTCAAAGGACAGTCGCAGAGACAGACGTTTGCTTCTCCATAAGAGGGAAATAGTAAAATTTTCCGCAAAAATCAATGAAAAGGGCTACACGTTGGTACCTTTGAAAATATATCTGAAACAATCGCTGATAAAAGTCGAGGTCGGGCTTTGCAAGGGCAAGCATACTTACGACAAGAAACAATCGATTAAAGAACGCGATCTTGACAGGTCGGCGAGAAGAGACGTGAAAAATTATGGTATTTAAAAAGGATAAGGGCGAAAAATTGACGAGAGAAGAGAAGACGGAAGAAATCGTCGGAGACAAAGACCCGAAAGGGGCGGTCGCGGCGAAAAGGAACGCCAAGGAAACCGCCGCGATTGTATGGGATAAGACCTGCGAACTGTGGAAGAAGTACGAACTTGCGGTTTTTGCGGTTGTTCTTCTCGTTTTCGCAATGCTCGCAAGGGGTTCGTATTTCGATTTTAAGTCGGGCGATTACAATTCGTTTCTCGTAAAGTGGTTCGACGAAATAAAGGCTCTCGGCGGTTTTAAGGGTTTTGCTTCGACAATAGGCGATTATACGCCGATGTACAAGTACATAATTACTATATTGACGTATATTCCCGTCGATAGTCTGTATTCGTACAAGGCGGTTTCGTGCATATTCGACGCCGTTCTGGCGTTTTACGTCGGCTTGACCGTAAGGCATTTCACGAAAAGCGACGTAACCGCGTTGATAGGTTACGGCGTTACGCTGTTTTTGCCGAACGTGTTTTTAAACAGTGGCGTGTGGGCTCAGTGCGACAGCATTTTCACTTGCTTCACGGTTATGAGTTTCTACTACATGCTTCGCGGTAACGATATTACTTCGATGGTAATGTACGGAATTTCCATATCGTTCAAGATACAGGCGATATTCTACGCTCCCGTGATAGTGATAGCGGTACTGAGAGGCAAGATAAAGTTGACGGCGTTTCCGTTCATATTCGTATCGTATATATTGTGCGCCGTTCCTGCGGTGATTGCGGGAATGAACCCGATAGACGCCCTGTTGGGAGCCTACTTAAAGCAGGTCGGGGAGTATTCGAGACTCACGTTAAACGCCCCGAATTTGTATCAGTTCCTGTCGGACAATTATATGACGAACGAGAAAATATCTCAGATGATGGTATTCGCTTCGCTCGGAATAGCGGCGGTAATCGCGATAGGGTTTTATAAGTATAAAGGCGAAACGGACGATAAAAAGTGGCTTCTGACGGCTTACGTTTTCGCGATTACGATACCTTATATACTTCCGCACATGCACGAGAGGTATTACTATATGGCGGACATTTTCGCCGTGATATTCGCTTGCGTGTACGCGAAAAAGGCGTACGTCGCGGTTCTCACGATTTACCCGTCGATGAGAGTCGTAATGCGTTATCTGTTCGATTATAAAAATACGAAAATCGATTTCAGGACGTTGGCGATTATAATGCTCATAGGAATAGTCGCGTTGTTTCAGGTAGTATATTCCGAGTTTTCCGCAGATAAAAAGGATAAAACTGAACTTCAAAATAAAAATTTGCCGAAAGAGGAAGAGAAAAGTGCAACAGACTAAAAAACAACTGTTTTGGGAAATATTCAGATTTCTGATAGTCGGGGGAACGGCGACTCTCGTCGATTACGCGATTTCCTATGTGTTTTACCATTGGTTATTGCCGCCCGACCTTATAGGACTTACGCTGTCGCTTATCATATCGACGGCTGCGGGGTTCGGCGTAGGGCTTGTCGTGAATTGGCTCTTGTCGATAACGTTCGTATTCAAACAGGTTACGGACGAGAAAAAGTCGAAGTCGAGCAAATCGTTTCTGATATTCGCCGTCATAGGGCTTATAGGATTAGGGCTTACTGAACTCGGAATGCATCTCGGAGTGAAATTTTTGCCCGAGATAACGCTTTTCGGAGTGACGGAATTCTTAGGCGAAGCGTGGAAATGGTGGATAAGCAAAGTAGTGATGACGTGTACCGTACTCGTATGGAATTACGTCGGAAGGAAATTGTTGATATTCAAATAATATTTAAGCGATATAACGGCGGCGAATAAAGCCGCAAAGCGGGGGTGTACCGGATTCGACTGGATAGAAAAGGGAAAGTATAAGCATACCGTAGGACTCGACTACGTAAAAACGATAAACTTAAATTTAAATGCAAATAACAACAATTTTGCTCTCGCTGCTTAATTAACGCGGCGATGTCGTATTGCGGAGACCTATCGGCTGTACATGCGGCATAATTTCAGGATAGGGAACGTCGGTATTGTTTTAATTGCGGCGATACCGAGGAATTTAGCAAGATACGGTTAAGGTAGCCGGTATTCAGACAGCCTTAGCAAGAGACCAACAGAAATACTAAGTATGTAGAAGGCTTTTCGGTTTTTATGCAAGACAGGAGTTCAACTCTCCTCACCTCCACCAAAACAAGCAAATACGCACCCTACATTATAGGCAATGTTGTGTTTGCAATCAATGTAAAACACCGCTTCGAGTGAGGCGGTGTTTTTCTTGTTATAGATTGATAATTTCGAACTTGTCATCTTCCTTTGGCTTCTTTTTCAAGTCGTAGAGAAAAGCCTCGATTTGAAGCGTAAGCCACTCTGTAAGGTCGCCGTAGTTCTTCACAATGTACTCCTGACATTCTTTCTTTCTTCGACTGTGTATTACTCCGACCGAATGTTTATGTGAAGACGGAAAAAATAGGAGTAATCGAGCGAATTAGGAGTTTTCTTGTGAAAATCATTCAGATTTTCGGGGGGGGTAGTATTTTTTGCCTTATTGCGATAATACGTCTGTATTCCGCCGAATCCGCTTTCGTATATCAGATTTATTGTCTTTGCGTTCGGATTGAGTTTCTGCATTTCTTCTATATAGTTCAGTCGGAGCATGTTGATATGGTCGCTTACCGACATTCCGAAATAGGCGTTGAAAACTCGCGATAAGTACGCGGGCGTATAACCGATAGCCGCCGAAATCGACTGCAAGGAAATTTTTTCCCTGTAATGGTCGGAAATGTACGACAACATACTCTGAATGAGCGTCTGTTCGCAATTTTTCTTTCGTTGCTCGAAAACAAACGCGTTCGCGATAAAAGCGAAAAGCAGGTCTATCGAGGCTTTCAGAACGTTTTGCGGAATATTCGGTTTGAGTAGATATTCGGTCACTACTTTTGCGAGATTATCGCATAAAACGGGGTCGTGAATAACCGCTTCGACAGGTGAATCGTTGTTAGATAAAGTCGTACAGGAATTCCAAAAAAACGGAGGAATTACGACTATAATGTTCGGCGGATCCTCCTGCGGCAGATTTTCCGCAAGGTATGCGTGCGTGTCGTAGGGCGAAAAGAACGCTACGCAACCCTCAGTCATATTGTAGACTTTTCCGTTCGACAAAACCGTACAGGTCCCCTTTTTCAGAATGAATAGTTCGGGGCTCATGTGAAAGTGTGCGGGGTAAACGACCGACCCCGTCTTCCTTGCCATGATATTGCTTGCATCCCTGTGCTGTTCGTAAAAGTTTTTTTGCATACGCTTTCCCCTTTCGTCGGACAAAGTTCGTAAAACCGTCGTCGGACGGTATATTTTTGCCCGATATATTTGAATTTTAGCATATCGCTTAAAAAAAATAAAGCGAAAAAAAACGGTTTCGGGTAATTTTTTTTATTTTCGCAACGATTCTCAAATACTGATAAAAAGTAAAAATATGAGAATTTTAGTGTAGTTTTAGGTATTGTTTTTGGTATTTTTTAATGCTAAAATTAAACTGCGGGTCGGTATATCCGTTCGACGGCGATTTTAATGAAATGAAAATGGAATTTTTAGTCGTCGGATTCCGCAAATTATATTAACGGCACGGAACAAAGAAATGAAAACGGTAAAATCAGACGAAAACACTCAGAAAACAATAAATATAAATGAATACAGTCTTGGGGCTCAGGACGCAGTCTCTAAATTCGCTAAGGGTATGCCGATAGGCGTTACTCATCGTTCGGCATGGCGTGAAGGACCCGAAAACTCGTTGCTTGCCATAGCGGCGTCTATCGAAATAGGCATAGACATGGCGGAAATAGACGTTAAAAAGACGAAAGACGGCGTTTTGGTTCTTTCGCACGACACGACGATTGACCGTTGCACCGAAAGTTCGGGCAGTATTTCCGACTTTACGTGGGAGCAACTCTCGGCTATTCCCGTCAGGGCGAAAGAGGGTAGGGATACGAACTCCGATTTGTACGTTCTTACCGAGAAAGACACGGCTCTTTTGAACGGCTTGCCGAATTACGCAAAACACTCGGGAACGGCTCGGGCAGGCGGAAATATACCGCTCGCTCGTCTCGACGACGCTATCGACCTTATAAAAAGTGTCGGACCGAAAACTCTCGTAAACTTCGACCATTGCTTCACCGAAGAGGTGTTTGCCGACTGTTATATAATGTTCCGCGAAAACGGAATACTCGATTTAATCTTTTTCAAAAACTCGTTCGACGCGGACGCTATGGCGAAATGGTACGCCGCGGCAGCCGAAAAGTGGAGCGAGAAACACCCCGAAGAACCGATTACGGCCGACGAAGTGAGAAAGAGTACTTTATACGTCTACATTGCAAATTGGTTCGATATTCCCGTTCCGCAGGCACATCTCGACAAAAACGGCAATCTCGCCATGGTTGAAATAGTCATACCCGACGACGAGGCGGAAAAAGTCGCCCGCGCGCAACTCGAACCGTGGTGTATAAAAAACAAAGTGCCGATGTTTATCAATACGATGTGGTCGGGACTTTGCAGCACGAGACCCGATACCGAGCAGACGTGGGCGGAGATGATAGAGAGGGGATATAAAGCAATTCAGACCGACCACCCGAGGGAACTGACTAAATTCCTCGCTGAATATAACGCTTCGAATAAATAATTTCGAGACGTGTCAGATATGGTATATAAAAACGCTTTTCAAAACTTTACCGAGCGGCGATATTTTTCAAAAAAGTGCAAAATATGAGAATTGTTATATGCTATTTGGTATAGATTTTGAGTTGTTGGTATGCTAAAATTAACATACGTTCTGTAAGGGCGGCTTTTTAAGCCGCGAAAAAATCCGCGAAAATCGGGTTTTAAAGAGGTTTTAACACGAAAATTTGCGTGTAAAAATAAATTATTGCTTTCAGGAGGGCAAAAAATGAGCAAATTATTTAAGAAAATCGGCATGATAGCCGCGTCGGCTATTCTTGCGTTCACCTGCGTTGCTTGCGGCGGAGGCGGCGGAGACAACAGTAACGGCGGCGGAAACAGCAACAAAGGAAACGAGTCCGTAGACGCGTCGAAAACTCAACTTACGGTTAAGTACTACGGCGCAGGTTACGGCGACGAGTGGATTAACAACTACATCAAAGCATTTGAAGAGAAGTATAAAGATTATAAGAACGGCGACAAGGTAGGCGTACAGGTTACGACCGACCCCGCTATGACTAAATACGGTTCTGTCGAAGAACTCAGAACGAACGCGAACGACGTTTATTTCCTCGAAGGCGTAGACTTCTCGACCTTCGCGAAGAACGGCGCGTTTGAAGATATTTCTTCTATCGTAACGACCGAAAACGAAGACGGAAGGACTATCGAATCGAAACTGAGCGAAACTCAGAAATCGTATTTCTCCGTCGGCGGCAAATACTACGGTTTACCGCACTATACGGGTACTTACGGCTTGGTTTACAATAAGGACCTTTTCGAGAAGCACAATCTTTACATTAAGGACGGAGCGACCGTCGCGGACTTCTTCGTTTCGAGCAGTACCGATAAAAAGTCGGCGGGTCCCGACGGAAAGACGGGCGTAATCAACGGAATAGATTATTCTGCTGACGACGGACTTCCCGCAACTTACGACGAGTTCTTTATGTTGCTCGACTATATAAATGGCAACAG
>CALGVF010000166.1 GCA_937920115.1 uncultured Clostridia bacterium | reverse complement strand
AAAGTCTATCGTAAGCGGAGAGTCGAGCGATTTCAACTCGCTTGCGGAATATGCGATTTCTCTTTTCGCGGGTAACTTTAAGGACAGGCTTCCGACCTTTATTTCTCTTTTAGTTTTGCTGATATTCGGAGGTATTATAGAAATAGCCCGACCGAATAATGCGAGCGACGCAGGAGAAATAGCGAAATTCGCCGTTTTTCTTACCTGTTCGTGCATCGTGTCGGTGGTTGTGATAGGAACTTTGCAAAAGACGAGTGAAGTCATACGGGATATGGCGAAAATAATAGAGGGAGCGTATCCGATACTTCTCACGCTTTCCGTTTCGGCGGGAGCGGAGCAGTCGGCAACGCTTATAAGTCCGACGACCTTATTCGTGTCGGACGCGGTCATATCTGCGATTACGAACGTAGTGTTTCCGTGCCTTAGTTTAATGCTTGTCACAGCAATTGCTTCCAACTTGAATAATACCGTAAAATTTAAGAATTTATTTGGTTTTTTGTCAAGTTTTCTGAAATGGGGAATAGGTCTTTTCGCAACGTTTTTCTCTATATTTCTCGCCGTAAAAGGTTCGGCTGCCGTAACGCTCGACGGAATATCTTACAAGACGGCGAAATATGC
Organism: uncultured Clostridia bacterium; assembly: GCA_937920115.1. Lineage (GTDB taxonomy): Bacteria > Bacillota > Clostridia > Christensenellales > Borkfalkiaceae > UBA10281. The sequence continues at coordinate 1,628 of CALGVF010000166.1, read as the reverse complement.
TTTGGGAACAAGCGTTCCGTTAGTCGGAGGAATCGTAAAGGACGGACTAGATATGCTTGTGTCATCCGCAGTCACGATAAAAAACGCCCTCGGCTCGCTTACGGTCGCAATGGTATTTTCGGTCGCGATAATACCCGTTATAGAAATTGCCGCCGTCTCGCTCTGTCTTAAATTCGTAGCCGCCGTCACCGAACCGTTTTCTGACGGCAGGGCGGGCGACTTTATTGCTTCCGCAATCACTATACTGAATTTTGCGATAGCGGCGGTAATAGTGGTGGCGTTTCTGTACGTTTCGACGACGGTCGCAATCATTAACTGCACGAGGTTCGTTGTATAATGAAAGAGTACGTTATATTCGCTTTTTTGTCGGTGGCGTTGTTTACCCTCGTAAAAATCGCTCTTCCGAAAGGAAAAATAAATTCGGCGGCAACCTTCGTTATATCCGCGGCAATGTTTTTATGTCTGTTAAAACCCGTGTTCGCGTTGTTTTCTTCCGATAAAACGGAAAACGTTTTCGGAAAAAGTCGGGAGTTTTCCGAAGCGACCGAAGTTACGAACTACTTAGGCCGCAAGACGGAAGAGTATTACGAAAAGGCGTATTGCGAAGTTTTAAAACGGGATAATCTGATATGCGAAAAGGTAAATGTCGAAATTTGCGATAATAAAATTAAAAAAATTGAAATTTATTTGAGTAATTTGGTAATTGCGGAAAACAACGAGCATATAAATATTAACGTAATTGCCGATTACGTCGCAGACCTCATAGGCGAGGAAAGGGAAATCGTGAGCGTATATGGTTAAAAATTTTCTGAAAACAATCAAGAAACAATACGTAATAGCGATAATTCTTTTCGCGGCGGTACTCGTAATCGCGTTCGTATCGTTCGGAAACAATAAATCTTCCGAAGCGTCGCAGACCGACACCGAAAAATACGTAACCGCAACCGAAAACAGGTTGGAGAACGCTCTCGTAAAGATAGACGGCGTAAAACGGGTAAAGGTGGTAATTTCGGTAAACGGCGCTATCGAACAAGTGTATCAGACCGACGAAAAAAGCGTTACCGAGAACGGAAAAACGACCGTTACGACTTCCACTGTGTTTTCGGGCGGAAAACCGATTTTAATCGGCGTAAAATATCCCGAAATCACGGGAGTTCTCGTCGTCTGCAAGGGAGCGGACGATATAGGTGTAAGCATGGACGTACTGAATGCCGTAAGAACGATTTTAAACGTTTCCTGCGATAAAGTACGAATAATACCGCAATAAAAAAATTAAAAAAAATAAAAGGAGACAAACACTATGTCAAAAAAGAAAAAGATCGTCATTTTAACCTGCATGATTGCGCTCCTCATAACGACCGCAGTCCTCAACTTCGTTTTCGCTTCGTCTCTTAACACGAACAAAAACGACGCAACGCCTACGGCGAGTTACTTCACCGAAGTGAAGACGACAAGGAACACTTCGAGAAACAAACAACTCGCTCAGATAGACGAAGTTATCGCGTCCGCAAGCGAAAACGACGAAGCCAAAAAAGAAGCCCTCGCTATGAAACTCAAACTTTCCGAGATTATGGAACAGGAAAACCTGCTTGAAAATCTCATAAAAGCGAAAGGTTATACCGAAGTCG
>CALGVF010000165.1 GCA_937920115.1 uncultured Clostridia bacterium | reverse complement strand
AGGTATCTTATCGGGCGTAAATATTCCGTCCGACTTCCACCCCGAAAGTACGGCGTTTACGTAAGCCATCGGGTTCGATTTGCCCGAGGCGATTTTGCACGCTTCGGCAATCATTTCGTCCGAGAAGTTCCATCCTCTCCAAGTCTTTAAATTCTGTCTGTCCCATTCGGTCGGTCTTCTCGAAAGTCCGCAAAGGGAGAGCAGAGAACGAATAAAATCGTCGTCTGCGGAAATCGCTTTGAAGTATTCCGTTATTGATTTCAGAGTGATTAAACCGTTTTTATAGAGTTTCTCGACAATTTCGTTCATTTCCTCTAACGAACGCCTGTTCTTTTTGAAACAGTAGGTCGCAATGAATACGAGCGTTTCCTCGTCGTAGCCCATGTTGAGCCACGGCGTAACGTAGTTTTCGGACACGGGGTCGATAACTTCCGTGTAAACGGAAAGGGCTCTGTTTACGGCGAACGCTATTTCGTTCGTTTTGTTTTTCGACTTGTAATAGTCGGCAATCTCGCTTTCCGAAAACTTCTTGTTAGCGTAGAGGAATTCTATTTCCTTATCTAGTTTTTCCACGCTTTTAATTTTCGCGGTCTTCGCTATAAACGCTATTACGTCGATATCGTAGAGAAGTTTTTTGTTCCATTTCTCAAAGAGTTTAAGATCCTCGATTTGCGGCTTTCTGTTCGGACAAACGACGCTCATAAGCGAAGCGAATTCTCCCGAACGCATAGAGTAGTCAGACAGTTCCTTTTCGATTTTCGCGGTCGTGGTAATGCCTCTCGCGATAAAATCTCCCGCGACTTTCAATATGTACTTGCAGCCTATCGCTCCGCCTTTCAGGTCCACGCAATACTTGACGATCATTAAAAGTGCCTCGGGCTTGACCGAGTTTTCTTCCATCAAAGAGAAGTACGAGGAATATTCGTTCGTCGTAATCATTCTCTCGGGTATAAGCACTTGTAAAGCCTTGTTGAACTCGCCGTATTTTTCGGCGTTGTACTTTTTCGGTCTCGCCGAAGTTACAGGCAGGTATCTGACGATAAACGGTTCTTCGGAAATAACGTTCACGACCCCTAATTCTTCCCAAAATTTAAAGCAGTCGCAAACTTCCTCTTTTTCGAGTTTTACGTTTTCGCAGAATTTGTCGAAAGTGATATCTTCGTCGCCTGCCTGACATACGAAAAGCCCGTAAAGGTAAACCTTGACGGCGTCTCCGTTCGCTTCGGGAAGATACGAAGCGATAAATTTATTGTCGATAATCGTAGAAGCGTTCGCTACCGATTCCTTTGTAAATGAACAAAAAGACATTGTTTCTCCGTGGCGAATAAGTTTTGTTGTTTTGCTTTTCGCCGCATAATACGCTCGTATATTTTATTACTTTATTTTGTAAAAATCAAGTTATTTTCGAGCCGCCAAAGCAAAACACAACATTTAGTGCGGAAGATTGAAAACGAACGCAACGCGATTTTTTGCGAAAAAATATTACGCTAATCGTAAAACGTTAAACATTTTCCGATATTTACGGCGATTTTGAAGATTATTACGAAATAAAAACCGCTTCGGGCGGGGAGAAGTTGAAAAATTCGGCTTAGGTATGATTAGCAAAATTATGAAAAAAATTTATAAAATGTCAAAAAAACGCTTAATATTTGTCGCAAAATTTTAAAAAATGTTGTATAATCATAAAGGCAAATATTATATATAAAGTCGAACATATCGGAGACACAATGATTCATACGTCTGCATTTTTAACGCCCGTTTCCCTTTGGGAGGGCTTTGACGCAACACAGCCAACAAAGGCTAATATGCTCAGCGAAATACGCTACGACAGCGTAATTCACAGGGAGTATTTTTTCTCGGGCAGAACCGTGGGGAACGAACGCGTCAGAATATTCGGAACGTATTTCACGCCCGACGACGGAAAAAGCCACGACAGCGTTTTGTACATTCCCGACGTTACGGCGAAAATGAATTACGAACAAGTCTTGGACTACGTTAAATGCGGCTTCAACGTACTCGTGGTCGATATGTACGGCAAACGCGACGGAGCGAATAATTACACGGTGTACCCCGAGTCCGTATCGTACGCTAACTACGAGACGAGAGGCAGAAGTATGGACTTCGTTGACAGAAGTGCGAGAGAGACCTGTTGGTACGAGTGGGTCGCGGTCGCGAGATACGCCGTAACCTTTCTTAAAGAACTTTCGCCGACCGCTTCAAAAATCGGACTTATCGGAGTCAAGAACGGAGCGAATATAGGTTGGCAGACCGCCGCCGTAGACGATCGTATCGGCTGTGCCGTGTTTATGTTCGGGGCGGGTTGGTCGGCTTACAGGGGTATGCCGAAGTTCTCAGAAAGAGATTTCGAGATGAACGAGGAGAGACGAAAATTCATAGCGGCGGTAGACGCCCACGCTTACGCTCAGTACGTCAGTTGCCCCGTGTTGTTTTTAACTTCCACGAACAGCGAAAATTTCGATTTCGACAGATCGCTCGACACACTTTCGAGACTTGGAACGGACGTGAAATATTCTTTCAATTTCGCCCCGAGTTTCAACGAGTATCTCGACGAGTATTGCAAGCGAGATTCCGAACTCTTTTTGCTGAAAGAATTTGGCAAAACGAACGTGGTTTTTCCGTCCACGCCCGAAGTCGCGATAGAAAAAGACGGAAACTACCTTTCCATAAAACTGAAATATTCTACCGAAGCGAAAGTCGAGGATGCGAAAGTTTATATAAACGAGGGCGTTATGAATTCGGCTCTTCGGAATTGGAACTTCTGTAACTTCGTCGGAGATACCGCAGAGGGCGAAAAAGATTTCGAGTACGTCGTGAGCGGCAGCACGCAGAACGTGTTTGCGTTCGCAGTTGTGAGATATAAAAACGGAGTTACCGTGTCGTCGAAACTCGCATACAAAAAGACGGACGGGAAGTCGTCGAAAAAATCGAACCTTGTATATTCGAGCAGAGACGGTCTCGACGGTATAACTTTCTACGATAAAAACGCCGAGGGCGTAAAGGGAATTTTCGTAGACGAGGGCAGGTTTATAGAACTCGTCAAGGGAGCGAACGGCATAAGCGGTGCGTACAGTCATTGCGGGCTTATCAGTTATAAATTCAGCGAGCCGTCCTGTAAGGTTGACGAAAATTCCATACTCAAAATGGATTTTTACAGTTCGGAATTTTGCGTGGTAAGGCTCGTGTTTATGGCGAACACCTCGGCGGGCGTGAAAGAGTTTCTTTACTCGTTCGACCTGAAAAGCGGAGATTTTTGGCAAAACGTGACCGTTAAAACGGGCGATTTCAAATCGAGCGAAGGTATGAGCATACGCGACTTCGGAAGTATTTTCGCCCTTCGCATAGAATCGGACGGCAAGTACGCGGTCAACAATATTCTGATAATTTAAAATGGAAAACGGCGAAATACAAAATACGCGTAAGGCGTTATCATCGAGACTTTTGGGTCGGGAAGAATACGAGAAGATGAGCGTCTTCGACGTAATACTTCTCGTGCTTGCGGTTCTGATGCTCTTCTATTCGTTTGTTCAGGCGTTTTGGCTGTCGCCTGTAAATATCGTAGGCGATTCTATGAATTATACGATTTACGACGACGATTGGCTTATAATGGACAAACTTGCGAAACCCGAGAGGGGAGACGTCGTAATCATAAAAATCAACGCGAAGAAGAATTACATCAAGAGAATAATCGGCATGCCCGGCGATACTCTGAAAATAAAAAGCGGCAGGGTTTATCTGAAAAAGGCGGGCGAAGAAAACTTCACGCTTTTGGACGAACCTTACGTTGATGATAGTCTAAGAGATAGCGACGACTTTCGCGGCGGCGCGGAAATAACGCTCGGCGAAAACGAAATATTTTTTATGGGCGATAACAGAAGCAACAGTCACGACAGCAGAAAGCAGGACGTAGACCGCGAGTTGACGGGTATAACGCTCGACGACGTAATCGGAGTTATTCCCGAATGGTCGATAAAAAATCGGGAAGATATAAAGAACTATTACGTTTTTTGGGCTAACCTCAATTTAAAAGTCCGTTCCTTTTTCGGCTTTAAATAAAAACTAACGATAAACGGAGAACATAACATGAAAAAAATAGCAATTTCCTCAGATACTACGTGCGATTTACCGCAGAATATAATCGAAAAGAACGAAATCGCTCTTTGTCCGATAACTATTTTACTCGGGACGGAAGAACACAGAGACACGATAGATATAGACGCGAACGGAGTTTTGGCGTACGTTGAAAAAACGAACACGCTTCCGAAGACTTCCGCTACGGGCATTTACGCATATAAAGAATATTTTGAAAAACTTCTCGAAGATAACGAGCAAGTAATTCACTTCTGTATATCGTCGAAGGCTTCTTCGTGTTATTCAAATGCGACGAAAGCGGCGGAGGAACTCAAAAACGTATTCGTCGTCGATTCTTATTCGCTCTCTTCGGGACAGGGCATACAGGTGCTTAAAGCCTGCGACCTCTTGAAAGAGGGAAAGACGGCAGAAGAAATTATAGCCGAGATAGACGCGAACAGGGACAAGTCTCAGATTTCGTTCGTGGTGGACAGACTCGACTTTTTGCATAAGGGCGGCAGATGTTCGTCGGTAGCGATGGCGGCTTCCAAGGTTCTGAAAATTCACCCTGCCGTTGCGATAAGCGACGGAGCCCTCGCGGTAAAGAAAAAATATATGGGCAATATGGTTCGCTGCCTCACGCAGTACGTTAAGGATATCGCGGAGGAAAATCCGAACTACGACCCGAAGAGGTGTTTTATAACTCACAGCCCGTCCGACAAAGAACTCGTAGATCTCGTCACGGACAGCGTGAAGAACTTGTTTAAGTTCGACGAAATTATAGATACGACCGCAGGCAGTACGGTTACGAGCCATTGCGGATACAATACGATAGGAGTAATTTTCTACAATAAATGACGAACGTATATACCGAAAGCGATTACGAAAACGCTTTGAACTTAAAACGAAAACTTTTCTACGTTTACCTTGCGGTAATAGGCGTCGGGCTTGCCGCTTGCGTCAAACTTTTCGTGTTTTTTCTGAGATTGCCGTATTTAAGCACTCCCGAACTCGCGGCTAAAAAGAACATGTACCTCGTATTGGTATGCGTTATAACGGGCGTGGAGATAATTTTCTCTTTCGTATATCTCGGAATACCATACAAGAGGGCGAAATATTATTTCAGGCTTTTGCAGGATATAAAGACGGGGCAGAAACTCATGAACGAGAGTACGTTTTTGCAGAACGAGGAGTATATAAACGAGGTCGGAAACGTAGATTTCCACGTTATGGTCGTACTCGAATGGTCCGACAAAACGCAGGAGTATATGCGGAGACACGTTCTCGTCGATAAGGAAAAGCCTATGCCGAATTTCAAAAACGGCGATATTATCAAATACGTTACTTACGCGAACGTTCTTCTTTCTTACGGACTTAAAAGCGAAGAAGACGTTTTCGAGGAAATGCCAAATAAATAAAAACGGAGGACAGCATTATGTCAAAAAACAGAAACGAAGTTGCGGAAAATCTCAAATGGAGACTTACCGATATTTTTAAGGATGCCGCGGAATTCGACGCTCTTTTGGACAAGGTGTCGAAAATTGCGGATATGTCCGCTTACGAAGGTAAACTTTCGGATAAAAAGGTGCTTTTGGAGTGCCTTAAAAAGATGGACGAGATCGATACCGACCTCGAAAAACTCGACGTTTACGCCTATATGAAAAAGGACCTCGACACGAGAGATTCCGAGTCGCAGGCTCTTTTATCGAGAGTCGAAAACGTGATTATTTCGTACAGTTCGAGCATATCCTTTATGACGCCCGAACTTACGGCGCTTCCCGAAAAATATCTCGAAGAGGTAATCGCCGACCCCGATTTCAAAGATTACGACTACAACCTTAAATGCCTTCTGAAACGCAAAAAGCACGTTCTTTCCAAAGAAAGCGAAAACGTACTCGCAATGGGCGGTCAGGTATTCGGCGGCTTCCACGATATTTTCTCTATGATAGATAACGCCGATATGCCGTTCCCGACTATCGACGTGGACGGAAAACCCGTTAAAGTCACGCACGGAATGTACGGTTTACTTTTACAGTCCGAGGACAGAGACGTCAGAGAAAGGACGTTCAAAGCGTACTATAAAGCGTACATTTCGCTTATCAATACGATTTCCGCTACCTATATAGGAAACGTAAACAAGGACGTATTCCTTTCCAAGGTCAGAAAATACGACAGTTGCCTTGCTCAGGCTCTCGAAAACGAAGACGTCTCGGCAAAGGTTTACGAAAACCTTTTAGAGTGCGTTCACGACGGACTTCCGCTTATGCACAGATATATCGCGGACAGAAAGAAGGCTCTCGGCTTAGACGAAATGCACATGTACGATATTTACACGCCGATTGTTAAAAACGAAGATTTGGCTATGTCTTACGAAGAGGCTTTTAAACTCGTCAAGAAAGGACTTGCTCCGCTCGGCGAAGATTACGGCAAACTTTTGCAGACCGCTCACGACGAAGGTTGGATAGACGTCGAAGAGACGGACGGTAAGAGAAGCGGAGCGTACAGCATTTGCGTTTACGCGTTGCCGCACCCGTTCGTGCTTCTCAATTACCAACCGACCATACACGATATATTTACGATCGCTCACGAACTCGGACACTCGATGCACTCTTACAAGTCTGACGCAAAACAGCCTAAGGCTAAGGCGGACTACAAGATTTTCGTTGCGGAAGTCGCAAGCACGGTAAACGAAGTATTGCTTTTGAAGTACCTGCTTAAAAATACCGAGAGCAAGTCGCTTAAAAAATATCTGTGTTCTTATTATATGGATATGATAAGAACGACCCTTTATCGTCAGACGATGTTCGCGGAATTCGAGTATATCGCTCACGACGCCGCGGAAAAGGGCGTTCCGCTCACCAAAGATTTCTTAAGCGGCAAGTACCTCGAACTCAACAAGAAATACTACGGCAACGACATCGTATCCGACGACGAAATCGCTTACGAGTGGGCGAGAATCCCCCATTTCTATACTTCCTTCTACGTTTACAAATACGCTACGGGAATAATCAGCGCGATATCTATCGCCGAAAGAATTTACAAAGAGGGCGATAAGGCTGTCGAGGACTATTTCAAGTTCTTGTCTTCGGGCGGTTCGGACAGCCCCGTCGAACTTCTGAAACTCGCGGGCGTCGATCTCAATAAGAAAGACGCATTCAAGGCGGCTATGAAGTCGTTTGAAGACACTTTGGAAGAATTTGAAAATATTTAACAGAGGATAATTTTATGCCGCAACAGGTAAAACCCAATTCGATGCCGTATAGTCTCGAAGCCGAGCAGTCGATACTCGGGTCTATACTCATCGATATGGAATTGCAATTCGAGATAATGACGAAACTCAAAGAGGACGATTTTTATCTCGAATCGCACAAATTGATATTTTCGGGAATGCAGAGCGTGTTCGCCTCGAACGTACCCGTAGACCTCGTAACCCTTTCGGATGCGATGGAAAAATCGGCGACTTTGGACAAGGCGGGCGGCATTGACTACCTTACGAGCCTTGCGAGAATGACCCCGTCGGCGGCGAATTACGCCTATTATCTCGACATAGTCAAGAGAGACGGAACGCTCCGCAAACTCATAAGGAGCGCGGATAAAATTTCCGAGGATGCGAGGAACTCGTCCGACCATATCAAGTCGGTGGCGTTCGCCGAAAAATGCGTTTACGATATATCCGAAGAACTCGACACGAGTACGCTCGCGAACATAAACACTACTTTTACGGGCATACTCGAAAAATTCGAGAATATTCAGAAAGACAAAAACTACTTCCAAGGTTTAAAGACTGGCTTTACGGGTCTCGATAAACTCACGAACGGACTTCACGCGGGCAACCTTATAATCCTCGCGGCGAGACCGTCCATAGGTAAAACTACGTTCGCTATGAATATCGTCGAGAACATAGCGATAAGAGAAAAAGCGGTCTGCGCGGTATTCGCCCTCGAAATGACGCAGGCGGAACTCGGGCAGAGAATGATGTGTTCCGTTGCGAACGTGTCGAACAAAAAAGCCCTTTCGGGCGAACTCGACGACGACGATTGGCAGAGACTGTGGAACTCGAAGAAAGTTCTTGCGGACACAAAGATATTCGTAGACGATACGTCTATGACGACCTGTCCCGAAATTCTGA
>CALGVF010000164.1 GCA_937920115.1 uncultured Clostridia bacterium | reverse complement strand
CGCACCTCTCAATAGTTATGGGTATAAGTATCCGCTATGTTAGCGTAGAGAGTTATATCCCCGTAAGTTCCCGCGGGGATAGTTCCGTCGAAAGGTACTGTACATCTGTTATCCAGATACCAGCCCTTAAACGCGTAACCCGCATTGCCGCTTCCGCTGCCTGAATGGTAATTACTTCCCGGACCGCCGCAAGTAAACGATGATTTTAATGCGCTTATAGTTACACTTTCACCGTAGGTATAAGTTTCAGGATAATTGCCGCCGTCGACTTTGCTTAAACCATACTCCGAACCGTCGACGAAAAGAAAAGTTTCCCTGCTCATACCTCCGCGTTTATACTGTATTTTAAAGGTTTTACTTTGTTCACCGAAAGTCAGAGTCGTGCTATCTAACGTCAGATTTTCCACTTTAACCAAATCGTTTATTGCGGTAGTGTCAGCCGAATATTACCGCTTTCGTCTTTTAAACTCAAAGTGGCGATATTCGCCTTATAACTCTTTATTTTAGCCGCAACGCTGTTTATTTGCGCGGCGGTAAAGTCCGCAACGAAAGACTTATCCAAAAGACCCGAAACGGTAAAACTTTTATTTCCGTTAGTTATAACGGGAGTTTTAAGCGAACTTGCCTTTACTCCGTTTATTGCCGTCGCGAAAGAGGATTTATACTCTATAGCAAGCGTGGCGGGAGCGGTTATTTCATCGTCTGTAATTGCAACCGTATAAACGTCGGATTTATTATACGAATAGGCAATATTAAGCGGTTTTTCGTTTTCAAAGTCTGCGAAGATAGTTCCCGTTTTCTTTGAATTATCTACCGTAGGAGTTTTGCCGTCTTGCGTAAAAGTAAGGTCGTAACCGTTAAACTGTTGCTTGTAGTCTATCAGGCAGGAAGCCTTCGCTTCAGGATTATCTCTCGAAGTTACTGTCAGTTGTATTGGCTCGCCGAAAGGTTGCAGACAAGATACGCTCGCCACCAAATCTCCGTCGCTTGCAGTCGTCGCCGTAACGTAGTCCGTAACGGTTTTACCCGTCGCCCATTCCGACGATGCGTTTACGAAACTTATTGCCCAGTCAACTTTTTTATTGCTTGCGTTGTACGGAGATATGTTGGCCGCTATTTTCGCCGTAATTGTGGAATTGCTTTCGGCGGCAAGCATAGGTGCGCGTGCAAATAACATTTGCGTAGGCATCGAATGTACTTCGCCGTCGTTTAATATGTCTCCGTTTTCATCCGTTACCGTAGACGGCGTTTCCGCCGTGGCAGGCTTTTTATTGAATAGTTTAGAACAAAAGCCTACTATGACGACTATTACAGCCAACACGAGTACGCACGAAAGAATCGTTATTACTTTGTTTTTCGTATATGATTTATACAT
>CALGVF010000163.1 GCA_937920115.1 uncultured Clostridia bacterium | reverse complement strand
TAAACAATGAAGAACTGAAAGACGTTCCCAAAGCCATAGAGTGGTACGAAAAGGGGTTAAGTCTCGGAGATTATTCGCTGAATTTCGATTTGGCGTATGTTTATCTCAACGACAGATTCGTTCCTCACGACTACGAAAAAGGGCTTAACTATCTTTCAGACGGCGTGAAACACAACGACCCCGAAAGTCTTTATATGCAAGCCCGCATATACGAAGAGGGGTGGTACGGAATAGAACCCGACGGGAAGAAGTACGTTTTTTATCTTAAAAAGGCGGCGAGGCTTTGTCAGGACGACGCTTTGCTCGATTTGGGGTATTACTATTATAAAAAGGGCAGATACGACGACGCTCTCGACTGCTTTGCGGAATGCGAGTTCGACGATGCGGGCGTTTATTGGTGCATTGCTACTATTTACGAAACCGAAAAAGCCGATTACAAAAACGCCCTGTTCTTTTATCGAATGGCAATGGAAACGGGCTTTCCCGATGCGATAGAAAGAATGGCGGAAGCGTATCTCGGCGACGAACTCGGACTTGAAAAAGACGAAAAAACCGCCTTGAAACTTTTTAAACGAGCCGCAAAACTCGGCAACGCCGCCGCTCAATATAATCTCGGAATGGCATACGCTTGCGGTTATTACGGTCTGACAGCCGATAGAGAAAAAGCGATATTTTGGCTCAAAAAGAGTGCGAAAGGCGAAAATCCTATGGCGTGCGTGCAGATGGGGCTTTATTACTATTACACCGTCAAAACCGAAGAGGCGTATAAAAAAGCCTTTAAAATGTTTACAAGCGGCTATTATCTCGGCGAAAAAGAGGCGGCGGTCAATATAGGGCTGTGCTATCTTCAAGGCAACGGCGTGAAACGCGACCCGAAAGAGGCGGTAAAGCGTTTCAGAGAGGCGATAAAGACGGCCGATTCGGGCGTGGGGTACTACAATCTCGGAATATGCTACGAAAATGGTTTCGGAGTGAAAAAAGACTACAAAAAGGCGATAGAAGCGTACGGCAAAGCGGTAGAAAAAGGAGAGTCGGCGGGACTGAACGCGATAAAAAACGTTTATTTGAAAATGAATAAAAGCGAGGGGTAAACTATGATTACAAAATCACAACGCGAGCGACTTCGCGATTTGGCTCAACAGATACCCCCGACTTTTCAAATAGGCAAAAACGGCGTCGGGGGAAAAGAGATTATTGATATTTCTATTGCTCTCGATTTGCATGAACTGATTAAAATATCCGTTCTTCGAGATTCCGAAATCGACGAAGAAACGATTTTAAATGCTATTTGTTCGCTTACGGGGGCTGAACCTGTAATTGCAAAAGACAACGAAGTGGTGATTTATAGACGATCGTCATGCAAAAATATAGAGCATATCGAAATTTGATACGATATGAGGAGAGGCTTTGAAATATGATTGAAGTCAGATTGAAGTCAGAAACGCAACGATTGACGACGCAAAGCGTATTGAAACATTTTTGAAAGTAAAAGCGGAGAGGCTGTCGCCTCTCCGCTTTGCGTTACTTGAATTTATTTAATAATTTGAATATCCCAAAAGGTAGTCGGTAGTCGTTTTAAAGAACGCAGCGAGTTTCACGACCGCGTCCAAAGACGGTTCTCTTTGTCCCGACTCCCAAAAGCTCACGGTCTGATTGCAATATCCGAGTTTTTCGCCGAGCGTTTTTTGAGAAATATTCATTTCCGTTCTTAATTCTTTAATTCTGTTGCCTATAACGTTATTAACCATTGCGAGAAAATTTTACAAAATAACTCCTACAAACTGTTGACTTCCTACAAATAGTAGGATATAATATTGTAGGTGGTAAAGGTATTTTTTATACCGTTATTTCAGAAAAACAAGAGAAGAGGAGAGAAAAATGTTCGATGATTTAAAAAATTCCGTGGACGAGTTTAATCGAAATAGAAAGGCGAAGAACGAGGCAAAAGGTCGAACGGAAAATGATAGGCAATGGGCTGAATCTGTATGTGAACGGAAGATAAATCAACTTGTTTGTAAAGTGGTAGAAGATTATAACGGCAGAGGTAAAGTAACGACAAGTGACCATGAAAATTCCTATTTAGGTTACAATGTATGCTTTTCGGTTTCTCAGTCCTACAATAAGTACGGAGTCGATTCGGAAACCCAAAAATACTACTGTAGCGGAGGGTATTCAGGCACAATCGATACTGATACAAACACTGTTAACTTAACTCCCAATGTGGAAGAGAAGAGATATACTTCGTTTAACGTTAAGCAACAAGGTAGTGGAAATATTGAAAAGAGCATATTTATAAGGGTTACGGACTATTCGGACGAGGTATCGTCGCTCGAACAACAAATATCGTCCGAACCGTTGTCTTTTTTAGACGTTACGGACGAAAAAAGAGAGTTTTTTAAAGAGAATCAAAATCCTCGCAAAGAAAAGAAATGGTTTGTTCAGCGAAACCTGTTTCAACTGTTTCTTGGCGTTTTTTTAACTTTGGCTCTTATATTTTCGATAGGTATATACGGAAGTCGAAGGGTACCTCTGTACGATGAGAAATTTTTGAGTATGCTAATTCCCGAAATTTCAGATTTTTTTAATCGGACAATATATTTGGCGTACGTGTTTTACGGGCTTGCCGTTGTTAGTTTTATATTGTGTTGCGTATTAAACGGAAAACTTAATTGCGATATGCCCAAAACTCTGATTTTGGAAATGATAATCGGTATAGTACTGCCGGTATTCTTTTTCTTGAGTTTAATATACGCAAAGGGTGACCCCGGCGTAATAAATTTAGGACAAATAGTTTATGAAAAAACAGGACTTTATTTGCAATTAGTATTTTTTATCCCCGACTTGCTTCTTGGAATATTATGCTTCATCGTAAAGTGGATATATTACGCTTGGACGATTTTAAGACCGATTTCTTTGATATTACTTTTTATAAGTATAATTATTTCATTTGTTGTAATGATAAGGAATAAAGAGTATAAGGCAGCGGTTGAGGAGTATCTTTTGGATTTAGGTTTTTATGATAAAAGATTAGAATGGAAAAAGAATAATTATGAAAGAGTAACCAATTTGTTAAACAAATTCAAGTCTCACATAATTAGATATGACGAGGGATATTATCGTCGTTATCTTGATACCTTATAATATTACAATTACGAAAAGGGTGATATAAAAATAATTAACGGGACGTCGAGGGCGCCGTCCCCTACGATTGTTGAGATATAATATCGTACAAGTTGATTTTTTTAATTGTTTATTCAATATAATTAGAATGAAAATACTATATCCATTAGACTTTTATCAGAATTGGAGAATTATTAAGTTCTGCCGTAGGGGACGGCGCCCTCGACGTCCCGATACTCTTAAACGTGTTTGTAATTTTAAGAAAAGACGTTCCGCAAAACAATAAATTTAATAAAAAAACATACAAAATTAAGACATCTGATATTTCGGATGTTTTTTTATTGACTTAGATTGGCGGTTACATAAGCCTACCCTGAGCAAGGGGAGGCAACGGCAAATGATAAAAAGTCTTCGGTATAGCGTTTACAAATTTTATATAGTGTGTTATACTGTTGGCAGATAGAAACTGTAATCGGGGGCGTTATGATTACTGAAAAAGTTAGCCGATAAAAATCCTAACCGAATCCGCCTCTAAGCCGTCTTTTTAACGCTTTGCGGCAAATTCTCGCTTGAAGTACATTCAGTACATCTGCGTTCGCCTTTACCACAAATCATTTAAAAATACGGCTTAGAGGTTGCCCTATATATCAAATCAAATCGATACCGCAAATTTTCAGGCGTAGATTACGTTTAAGTCGCGGCGTTTCCGCGGGTTAGTATACAAATACAAGCCGCGGAAAGAACAATGAATTAAGCGTGAGATACGCCTGAAAATCGGGTACGGTTTGGGTTTTTATCGGCTATGGGCGATTGACTCGTGTTTGTCAAAGGGTATACCCTTTGTCTCGTCATACGACGAGACAAAATCGCTTAAATGATAAAAATTTAAATAAAAAATAAGGAGTAGGAAAAATGACAAAAAACTTATCTGAAAAGATGTTGTCCGTTTTGTTTGCGATCGTTGCGGCGATAACTCTGTGTCTCGGCGTAACGGGCATTAACAAAGCGGCGAAAAGCGCGAACGCGGAATCGGAGGTCGCTTACGAAAACACATACCTTACCGGTTTCCGTTCAAACAGTGCGAGCGTAATGCACTTTTATTGGAGAATCGACGGGGCGTCGCTCGGATATAGTGCGAACGAAGTACTTGCGAAAGTTGCGGTTGATTATACTTCCGGCGGCGAAACCACCCCAAAAAATATAAATCTTCAATATACGACTGCAAGCACACAGGGCGTTACGGGAAATCTCGGCGGAACAAGCGACCGTAGAAGAGGCGATTGTGCAACGAACCATCCGTGTATTTATATAGACAAATTGAATGCGGTTAGCGGGGATACTTTCACTATTCCCAAAGGCACCGTCCTCGGTAACAAGTATATTCTTACGCAGGATTATACCGTAGAGTTCAACGGCACCAACTGGCGATTCAGCGAAGATTCGGCTATTCCTGCCGAACTTACGGGTTTCAGGAGTGTAAACCCAAATGATGCAAAAATGATTTATGTATACGGGCTTAAAGAGTTGGATCCTTATTATGTAAACAACGTACCTCTTAATCAGTCCGTCACGGTCGATTGCTATGACGCGCAGGGCAATAAATCGGAAATTAGCGGCGTAAAACTGCAAAAAACCAATGTTTCAAGCGGAGATGCCAAGAATGTTGCCGCATTGATATTAACTTTGCCGGCAAATCGCGCCGTAGGCGACAAAATCGTTCTTAAAAAAGGTACGAAGTTCGATAACTGCGTATTTTCGAGAGATTATGAAATGACGCAGATCGAAGCGGGAAAATGGAGCGTTGTTCCCGTTGCCGAAGAGAATGATAAAGTTCTTAACCTTAGTAAACGCGGCGGAAATGGTACTACGCTAAACATTTATTACGACAAGTCGATAACTCTCGACTATATACTTAACGAGCAAATAAGCGTGAACGCAATGCTCTACAAAAACAACGTTCCCGTATATTGCACGATTCTTTCTCTCGCTCCCGAAGATCATACTCTTTCCGTGAGAGTTACCGTTTCCGAAGGTGACATTATAAAAGTTCCTGCGGGCTTCGTCGTTGCGGGGTATAAGACCGATAGGGATTATATGTTCAAATATAACGGCGGGACAGATTGGGCGGTAAGTAAATGCGACGGCGTAAACCACGTTTATGCAGACGGACATACCTGTCACGACAGAACGTGCGACTGCGGACACGTCGAACAGGCTACGACCGAACATACTTTTGAGGAAGGCACTTTTGAATGTGTGGACAGAGTTTGTACCGTTTGCGGCGACACCGTAAAAGGTAAAGGTCACAAATGGGTCGGCGACACCTGCGAAAAGACTTGCAGCGTTTGTAATGCGACGGACGCCGTTCACGAATGGGACGACGGAGAAGTTACCACTCCCGCAACGTGTACGAAAAAAGGCGTGATGACCTATAAGTGTACGAAATGTGCGGCGACAAAGACCGAACCGATTGAAAAAACGGTGCATAATATTGCGGAAGGGGCGAAAACCTGTTCGGACTGCGGTTACAGAATTCCTTACACCGCGGACGATATGGCTGAAATTCTCGCAAGCGAAAGATTGAACAAGTACACATATTCCGACTTCCACGTAAACTACGAAATGTCCGAAATGGGACACGTTTACAACGAATATACCGACGGTATAAAGTATGGTAACACCTTCCTGCTTAATACGATAAGACGCGGAGATAAGGATTACGAGTACGTAGAAGGACACGAAAATTACGCCGATATGATGGTGGGATTCTCCCTTAACGTCAGCGCATGGGCGGCGAGCGGAAGAAGCGGTTACGTTTATCTTGCGGCGCACAAAAACGGCTCATGGGGTATCGGATTTATGTTTTCGCTTGTAGAAGGCAATCCGAACTTGCGTATTGTTTACAAATCGGCTGATGACGAGAAAAACCCCGACGGCTCC
>CALGVF010000162.1 GCA_937920115.1 uncultured Clostridia bacterium | reverse complement strand
CGAATGTGTCAAGTATATGACGGGCAAATCGCACACTGACGAAGCGGCTAAGCCGTTCGCCCTTAAAGTGATGCAGTATATGAACGACAAGTGCAAAGGTTGGAAAGAGAAAGAGAATATCGACTTTTCACTTTACGGCACGCCGCTCGAAAGCACGACTTATAAATTTGCGAAATGCTTGCAAAAACGTTTCGGAGTTATCGAAGGCGTTACGGACAAGAGTTATATAACCAACAGTTATCACGTACACGTTACGGAAAAAATCGACGCGTTTACGAAACTCAAATTCGAGAGCGAGTTTCAGCAACTTTCCCCCGGCGGGGCGATAAGTTACGTCGAAGTTCCGAATATGCAGAACAATATCGACGCCGTTCTCACACTTATGAAATACATTTACGAGAACATAATGTACGCCGAACTGAACACGAAGAGCGACTATTGTCAAGTCTGCGGCTACGACGGCGAAATCAAGATAGTCAAAGACGACGACGGCAAACTCGTATGGGAATGTCCGAACTGTCACAACAGAGATCAGTCGAAAATGAACGTAGCGAGAAGAACGTGCGGATATATAGGCACGCAGTTCTGGAACCAAGGCAGAACGGAAGAGATAAAAGAAAGAGTATTGCACTTATAATATAAGAAATTCTCGGCTCGGCGTTTGCCGAGCCGAAAAGGGTTAAAAGTAATTTCTCTTGCCTTCCCCTTTGGGGTATGCTCTCCCGATGAAACGGGTAAATGTCCCCGATGAAACGGGGAAAATGTCGCAAAGCGACAAAAGGGGTGCGTCCGCCGCGTAGGCGAAGGTGGCAGACGAAGTCTGACGGAGAGGGGACGTCCACCGCCGAGACGAACAGGGTCGCTTGTACGAAAACGGTAGACAACGCTTTCTCATTCGGGGAAACTTGCAAGGTGTGTCGTACGCTTCCTCCTTCGGGGGAAGTGGCGGCGAAGCCGACGATAGGGGATAAAAACGCAAAGCGAAACGTAGTGGTGATTTATTGTCCCCTTCCGTCGCTTTCAGCGACACCTTCCCCGAAGGTGACGGCAAAACTGCTTGACTTATTTTTGTTCATAAAATAAACTTTATCAATATGGCTGTTATTTCTTGCTTTCCCATTTTGGGAGAGAAAGTGGTAAAAAAGATTATTAAATCATTATAATTATGAATTACGGAGAGATAAAATATTACGACGTGGCGAACGGTCCGGGGGTCAGAACTTCGCTTTTCGTCTCGGGTTGCAGAAATCATTGCGAGGACTGCTTCAACAGAGAAACGTGGAATTTCAACTTCGGTAAACCTTTTACGGAAGAGACCGAAAACGCTATCGTCGAAAGTCTGAAACCCGATTATATCGCGGGACTTACCGTACTCGGCGGTGAACCGTTCGAAAAAGAAAATCAACCCGAGGTTTTAAAACTCGTGAAACAGGTCAGAAAAGAGTTTCCGAATAAAACTATATGGATATTTTCGGGCTTTACTTACGAGGAACTTATCTGCGGGTCGAGGGCTTCGGGCGAAACGGCAAACGAGATACTGAGCGTATGCGACGTACTTGTAGACGGGCGTTTCGACAAGACGAAAAAGAATATCTCGCTCAAATTCCGAGGTTCGGAAAATCAACGGATAATCGACTTAAAGCCCACCTTATTACAAAATAAAGTAGTTTTAAAGGAACTGTAAAATATGAAAATCAAGGTAAAAAAATTGTGCGAAGAAGCGGTACTTCCGACGATAGGAAGTCCTTTCGCCGCAGGAGCGGACTTATATTCCGCGGAAAAGGAAGAAATAACCGTAAACCCGAACGAAACAAAATTCATAGGCACGGGCATAGCGACCGAAATACCCGAGGGGTATGTGGGGCTTGTCTTTGCGAGGAGCGGTCTTGCGTGCAAGAGAGATTTGGCACCCGCGAATAAAGTCGGAGTAATAGACAGCGATTATCGCGGCGAAATAAAGGTCGCCATACACAATCACGGAACGGAAGTAAGGACGATAGAGAAAGGCGAGAGAATCGCTCAAATGGTAATCGTGCCTTATCTTACCGCGGAATACGAAGAAGCGGAAGAACTTTCCGAGACTGTGAGAGGCGAGGGTGGTTTCGGCTCGACGGGCAGGAAATAAGAGGTTTAAAAAAGGACTTCGAAACTCGGCATCGAATTAAAAAAGTCGGGCTATAAGTTCGTAAACGGAACAAAATTCAAATAAATAAACAATAAAAACAAGGTATCTGCGTAAAGCGGGTATCTTTTTTATTTGAATATTTTTTGATGATTTATCACATAAAAATATGAGTATTCTAAA
>CALGVF010000161.1 GCA_937920115.1 uncultured Clostridia bacterium | reverse complement strand
GGAATCGCTCCGCCGCAACTGATTGAAAAGGTAAGGAAGAAAATCGAGGCGATAAACGTTGACGGAATACCCGACAGTTCGTACGTGTCGAAACTTTTAAACGAACGTAAAACTTCTCTGTTCAAGCAGGTGGGTTCTACCGAGCGACCCGACGTTCTAATCGAAAGAATGTTGGAAGGAAGGGTCGGCGTAATAGTGGACGGTTCGCCGTTTTGCCTGTCGCTTCCCTACCTTTTAATCGAGGATTTTCAGACTGCGGAAGACTATTATATATCGCCTTACAGGGCGAATCTCGTGAGAATGTTAAGAGTGATTTCGATACTTTTTTCGATACTTCTGCCCGCGATATTCGTAGCGGCTCAACTTTTCCACTTGCAGATAATTCCGCTGAATTTCCTGCTCACGATAGTGAACGGAATAAAGGAAATACCCTTTTCGCCGAGTCTCGAAATGTTTTTCGTGCTTCTGATTTTTGAAATTCTCAACGAGACGAGCGTAAGAATGCCGAAATACGTCGGAATGGCTCTCGCCGTAGTCGGGGCTCTCGTACTCGGCGAAACGGCGGTGAACGCAGGCATCGTTTCCACCCCCGCTATTCTGATAATGGCGTTGTCGGGAATAAGCATTTACGCGATACCCGAACTTGTCGAAACGACTTCCGTCCTGCGGTTCGTATATCTCATAATCGCAGGTTCGCTCGGCGGTTACGGACTTATCGTGTTATCCTGTTTTATCGTCTGCTATCTCTGCGTTTCGGACAATTACGGAGTACCATACGTCGCCCCGTATTCCCCGATTATCTTAAACGATTTACAGGACGGACTTTATATGAATAACGTAATAGGTATGACGAAACGACCGAAATCTCTCGGTTCAAAAAACAAAACGAGGCAGAAACTCAAATGAACGAAAACAAAATGTACGTAAGGCAGATATGCCTTGTATTCGGAGCGTTTACCATAGCGAACAAACTCGTCACTATGCCCGCTTTGGCGGCTAAATACGCGAAGGAAGCGTTATGGATATCGGCGGGCGTAAACTTTCTCATAGACGGACTCGCACTGCTCTTTTTCCTGTATCTCGCTAAAAAGTTCGAGGGTATGACGATATTCGAAATCGTCGAATGCAACCTAGGAAGGGTCGCGAGAAAAATCTTCGCATTTATATTTTTCGCGTTTTTTATACTGAAATCGTACCTGCCGATAGTCGAACACCGAAATTTTATAGAAGTGGCGTTATACGAAACCTCGCCCGCGCTATGGATATTCGCTCCGATCTTCCTCTTTACGGCGTTTTTCTCGTATAAAGGGCTAAGGGCGATAGCGAGAACCGCCGACATTACGATATGGTTCACGATTTCGGCGATCGTCGTTATCGCTTCCCTTTCGATTTCCGTTGCGGACTTCTCTAATCTGTTGCCCATAATCGACGTTTCCGCTCCCGAAATCTTCAAAGGGAGTTTTATGACTTCGTTATGGTTTTTCGACAGTCCGTATCTGGTTTTTTTCTTAGGGCATTTCAAAAGCGAGAAAAAGCAGACTCTTAAAATATCCGCGGCGTATTTCGGTTTCGCAATTCTCGTACTGATTTATATGGCGATAATGCAATGCGAGTTCGGAACGCTTACGGAAAGGCAGTTTTTCTCGCCCGTCAAAATGGGGAAATACAGCGTCGCAGTGTCGAATATCGGCAGAATAGACTATCTCGCCGTGTTCGCCCTTATATTCTCCTGCGTTTTCGGCGTGGGGCTTCCGCTCGTTTTCGCAACGCAATGTTTAAATAAATGCTTTGATTTCAAGCATAAAATAATACCTTGTCTCATAGTGAACGGTGCGGTCGGAATTACGGTTTTAATAACCGAAAACTACTATTTTCTCGCGAGGGAGTTCTTTCAAAAGTATATAACTCCGTTTTTTATAGCGGTTACGTTGATATTGCCCCTTTTCGCATTGTTTTTCAGGAGGAAAACCGTATGAAATTTTTAAGAACGTACTTTCTTCCTATTATGATCGCGTTCGCCATGCTCTTGTTTTTTACCCACGATTTCGGACTTATAGATATAGAACACACGGCGATTATCGTCGCTATGGGAGTAGATAAAACGGACGAAGAATACGAAATTTCCACGCAGATAGCCATTCCGCAAGCGACCACGCAGAACGTATCGAATAACGATTCTCTCATTTCCGCAAAGGGAAAAACAATAGCGGAGGCTTTGGATAAAATAGCCGTTAATACGGGTTGGTATCCCCTTTTCGCCTTTTGCAATCTTATAATACTCGGCGAAAATACCTTAGAGGGCGATATTATGGACACGGTAAATTTCTTTATAAGAACGGACAGAATACCCGATTCGGCGACTATATGCGGGTGCGAGGGAACGGCGAAAGACCTTCTTTCGACGAACACTCCGCTCGACTCGGTCTCGTCGTTCGCCCTGCAAAAAATTCTGCAACAGGACTACGCCCGAATGGACAGAATAGCGAACGTAAACGTAAAACAATTTGCCGAAAAATTCCTGTCGAAATCGGAAAGCGGTTATCTCCCATACGTTACGACGGTTAAATCGGGAGAAAAAAGCGAAAGCGGTTCTTCGGTCGGCTCCTCGGGAGGTTCGGGCGGCAGCGGCGGACAAGGCGAAAACGGACAAAGCGGTGAAAAGGGCGACGAAAGCAGCGTTTACGACGCGAGCAATACCGTAGTATTTTCAAAGGGTCGTAAAGTATTTTCTTTAACCCCCGAGGAAACGCTTATGCTCAACCTTAAAAGTAAAAATTCGATAGACACTTTTATAGAGTTGGACGAGGTAAATTACGAGGGCAAAATAACGCCCGTCCTTATAGAAATCGAGAACTCGAAAAAAGAATATTATTTCGATTTCAACGGCGAAAAACCCGTATATAACATTAAAATGAATTTATATTGCCGTATAGTTTCGGCAAACGCGAACGCCCCCGTGTCCGAACTCTACCCGTCGGCGAAAGTTCCCGATAACGTTCTCGAAGCGACCGAAAAAAAGATAAAAGAAACGCTTACTTCGATATATAAAAAATCGCAACTCGGAAGTTGCGACCTTTTCGGAATAAAAGACGAATTGTATAAATATCACTACAAAAAATACGACGGTCTGAAAGACGATATTCTGTCCGCGACCGCCTTAAATCTCGAAATAACCTGTCACAGCAAAACGACTACGAGACATTGATTATTTCAGATTGTTTTCCGCTACTTTCGGATTATTTAAGACTGTTTTCCGCTACCCCCGGCAACAGAGAATATATCGAACAACCGATTTTCTTCTCGAAATAGTCCTTGATTTCCAAGGTCTTTTTCCACCTGTCCAAGGTGGCGGGGTGAACACCGTAGCGAATGGCGACGTCTACGAAGCGTTTTTCCAAAAGGCAGAAGCCCGACGGCAACGCCAAGGCGTCGCAGAGTTGGACGAGTCTGTCGTAATCGTCGTATACGGCGTTTTTTACGAAGTCCCGCATAAATTCACGGTCTTTTTCGGGCATATCGAATTTGCCTATCGAAGTATCTATATCCTGAATCATAAAGGCGTGGGATATACAGATTTGAGCCGCTTTATCCCACCCTTTCGACTTGCAGTAACGATAGCCGTCGATAAGATGCCTTTCGGAAGTAACGCCCGCATACCTGCCTATATCGTGCAAAAGTCCGAAGATATAGGCGTTTTCCGCAGATAAATCGTCGCATTTTTCGGCAATATTGCGGCACGCCATGGCAACGTATTCCGAGTGAGCCTTCCACGCTCCGGGGTTGAGTTTTTCCGCTTCGATAAGGGCTTTTTCAGCCTCTTCCCTGCTCGGCAGTTTTCCGCTTATATTCATAGATAACCTCGTTTTATTTTATGTCTATCCTTTAAAAATCTCTACTCACCGAAGTATTTTTTTATCGTTTCAAACGCTTCTTCCGTCAGCACGTGTTCGACTCTGCACGCATTGTCTTCCGCGGCCTCGGGAGTAAGTCCCATTTTTACGAGAGCATTCGTAAGACATTTATGTCTGTCGAGAATGTTCTCGGCTTTTTCTCTACCCGTTTCAGTAAGTTCTATTATTCCGTCCGATTTTACGACAATAAAACCGTCTTTTTTCATAATGCCTACGGCTCTCGACACGCTCGGTTTGCTGTAACCGAGTTCTTCCGCTATTTCTATCGAGCGAACGCTTCCTTTTCTTTTTTGTATTTTAAGTATCGTTTCGAGATACATTTCCTGAGATTCGTTAGTTACCATTTTACACCTTATACCATAATACCACTTTTCGACTGAAAAAACAACTTATACGCAAACCCTTTCTTTAAAATTTTTGACCCAAAATTTTGTGTATTCGTAAAGTCTTTCGGGCGTTTCTTTCGTAAAGCCCCGACAGTATTTAACGTATTCGCACAAAAGCCCCTCTATAAACACGTTTATTTCGAGTTCTATATGCTCTTTATTCGTTACTTTCGGGTCTTTGTAGCATATTTCGAGGAACTTTTTGCTCGCAATCGTAGTAAGTTTTTTCGCCGCGAACAGAAACTCGTTCGAGCGACACAAAAGTTTATAGTTTTCGCTGTTTTTTCGTATATAATCGAAAAAAGAATCGACAAACGACTCTATATTCTGCATATTAAGCATCTTCGTTTCGTCGAAAAACTTGTCTATGAGTTCGTTTTCGTAATCTTCCGCTACTCCGTAAATATCGTCGTAATGCGAATAAAACGTTCCTCTGTTTATATCCGCTCTCTTCACGAGTTCGGTTACGGTGATTTTACCTATTTCGCCTTTTTCGGACAGCATTGCCGCGAAAGTCGATTTGATAAGC
>CALGVF010000160.1 GCA_937920115.1 uncultured Clostridia bacterium | reverse complement strand
CGTGTCAGTTGTCGAAAGGATACATAGTACCCGTATACGTCGAGTATACGGACAAGTTCAACGTAGAAGTCGAACACTTGGAGAATATAACGTATAAAGATTCGGGCGGAACGGTGAAAGCGTCGGGACTTGCGGAGAAGAAAGTGACGAAAAAAGAAGTTACTTTGGACGCGTTTAAGGACATTTACCACCCGACGGAAGAGGAGTTAAAGGCTTTCCTCGGCTTTAACGATTTACGCGTTATAGGTAGTTTCGGGGCGGTAGATTTAGACAATTCGACGGTAACGTTCGATAACGAAACGCTTAGAATAAACCTTAAATACGCTTTAATGGGAGCAAAGATACAGCAGGCAGACGGTTCGTACTCGGAAATAAAAATACCCATGTCGAGTTATGCAGATTGGACAAAGTCGTTTGGTGAAGATTGGACGGTAATGTTTTTGAACTCGACGGACAGAATAGTGTTCCCCGATACGGTGAAATACAAGCGGGAGAACGTGTACGGATATTTCTTCGTTTCCGTAATGAAAGAGCAGGTCAAGTCGCTTGACGCGTTGTTCGCGGGCTTTACCTCGGACGGTTGCAAAACGTTCTATCAGAGTAAAGAGGTGAAAGGAAGTGGACTGTATAAGTTTATGAAAGAAAACCCCGCTATATTGCCCGTAATCGGCGGAACGGTGGGGTTAATGTTCGGACACCCGATTGTTGGGGCAACGAGCGGAGCGGCGGCTTATTACTCGATTATGAGCCTTTCAGAGGCATTGAACGACGAGAACGGAACGTACTATTCGTACTTTTCGTATCTCGACGGGTCAAGTACGTTGCCGTATACGAGTAACAGTAAAGCGACGGACTTTAACGATAACGACTCGGCTTTCAAAAATACCGTGCAAGACGTTTGGAAGAACGTAAAAGAGTGGTATTCGCAGAGTAAAGTCGGAACTTTTGTAAAAATCGTACTCGGAATAATCGGCGGTCTGATAATACTTTGGCTTGTGACGAAAGGGATAGTAATAATTGTTCGTTTTGCGGGAAATATGAAGCAATATGCCGGGAAGAAAAAGAGTAACAAAAGTAAAAAGAAGTAAAGTTTAACTCGGGCGGGAAGAAGCCCCGCCCGAGAAAACAAAAGAGGTGTACTAATGGCAAGAAAAAGAAAAAACACGCGGAAATACACTTCGAAAAATGAATTTCGTAGAAATATAAGTAAGTCTTCTGCGGGACATTTTGATTATGTTTTCGGCGAGACTTCAACACATTATAAATCTCTTGGGCTTACACATACGCCCGATAAAGAGAACCCGTATTATCCTTTAAAAGAGAATCCGAACCCTGACGATAAGCAGCAGTCGTATTTAAAATTAAAGGTTCGTAGTACAAACAAAAAATATTTACCAAAAAAGGAAGATAATTGGAAATTTTCTAAAAACGATATGCCTGTTGTTCGATTAACGGTAAAAAAATATAAAAAGAGTACAAATAGGAAACCAAAAGATTGGTATGTTAAAAAGAAAAAATGGAATAAAAAAAGATAGACTTCGTAAGTATCTTGTCAAAGCAAGTACCGTCGAGTAAAAACCGAAAAGGTTTTATGCCTATCTACATTCTAAGTATATCTTATTAAATAAAAAAAGTCAATCATAAGAGTGGAAAAATGTAAAAAAAGTAACGACGTGCCAAACACCCGAGAAGGTATCAGCCGGATCCATTAAGAATCGTCGTTACTGATACCACTATAACGCTTAACGGCGTAAATGTCAACTGAAAAGAGGAGAAAAATGTTAGGAAAAGTTTTAAAATTGCTATTATACATATTCTTGCTGTTGGTCTTGGGTTACTTCTTTTTTACGGGGTGTAACTTATGAAATTCAAATACGTTAAAAGGCGGTATGAAAAGGAAACAATCAGAGGTGTTGCGGATATATACGATACCGTTCCAAGGAAGGAAGAGAGAGACGATACGCCGCTCGATAAACTTCACTTTCTGTTTATCTTTTTGACGGTGCTTACAATATCCACAACGGTATGTTTGTTTCCGTACTCGATAGGAAGACTATGCGAGAGTGTTCGCGACTTCGGCGTGTCGATAGCGTATTATTTCGTAAACGTACTGGGTTTTCCCGACCTCATAACACCCACCGTAA
This sequence comes from uncultured Clostridia bacterium, assembly GCA_937920115.1. Lineage (GTDB taxonomy): Bacteria > Bacillota > Clostridia > Christensenellales > Borkfalkiaceae > UBA10281. The sequence goes on along the minus strand of CALGVF010000160.1, from coordinate 1,384 downwards.
ACGAAGTGCAGAAATACCCGTTTTGGGAATGGATAGACGACTTTCAGTTTATAAAGCCGCAATCAACGTTGCCGTTCGAGTGGTCTGAATTTCAAGCAAAAATGACAAAATACTTCGACGTATTTTTCAGCGTTGAAAATCTTTCGGCTTACGCCTTAAAACTATTCAATACGCTTTATTATGCGTCGCTTATAATATTGCTCGTGGTGCCGTTTATCGTGGTTTTAAGGTTGACTGCGGGCAATCAGATATATAAAACGAATAACGACTACAATAGGCAAAGCGAACGACTTTTAAAATATAAAAGGTTTGAAAAACGCTTTATTTATCGGATAAAATCAAAAGTTTTACGATTGACGGAATTTATGCGGGAGAACTCGTATTACTATAAAATATGGCTTTTCGTATGGCTTCTGAATTTTAATATAATATCGATAGCGATAGAAGCGATAGCGTTTTACTTTTACTTTATATTCTCGTTCGACCTGTTACACATATACAGGCAGTTTTATAAACTGTTCCTCGATTTGAGCGTAATGTTCAGATTCGTGCCGCTTCCCGTGTGGTTTTTGCTCGGGTACTTATTTATATGTTATATCCGAAAGAAAATCGGATATGCGAGACTCGAACACATGGAGCGAAAAAACGAGGGCTTTATAAACAGCCGCCCCATAGTAACAATGGTGGTTGGTTTAATGCGAACGGGAAAGACGACGTGCGTAACGGATATGGGGTTATCCATAACGGTACTGTTCAGACGGCAGGCAATGGAGATACTTATAGACATATTTTTGAAGTACCCGAACTTCCCGTGGATAATACTCGAACGGGATATTTTGGCGGCAATGGAAAATCATACGGTGTATAATCTCGCGACTTGTAAGAGATACGTTGACGGCAAACGGGTGAAGTTCGAGCGTTATCCGAAGCCTAAAAATATATTCGGTTACGACTTCGGGCGGTACGGACTTTGTTACGACGACAGCCTTACGGTTAAAAACATTTGGCAAGATATAGAGGACTATGTAAAGGCGTATCTGATATACGTTCTTGAAAGCAGTTTAATGATAAGCAACTACGGCGTGAGAGAAGATTTCGTAATAAATTCGCAAGGTAATTTTCCTTTGTGGGACTCTGACTTTTTCCGTCGTAGAAGCGAAGATATACCTTATATATCGAGATACAGTCATATAGTCGATTACGACAGTCTGAGGCTTGGTAAAAAGGTGGTTGAAGATAACATAATGAAAGACGCGTTCGATTTCGGCATTATTCTTTTAATGGAGATAGGCAAGGAACGCGGCAACGCTTTGGAACTGAGAGAAGTCAAGCAAATGACTTGTCTTGCGAATCAGAAAAATGACTTGTTCGACAACGAACTTAT
>CALGVF010000159.1 GCA_937920115.1 uncultured Clostridia bacterium | reverse complement strand
GGTGAAGTACGCCCTTCTGACCGATTGCGTGTACGACGGAAGAAAGGGCGGCAATCTTTACGTTATAGGCTACGGCGAAAATTTAAGTAAATTCGACGAGGTGAAAGGGAAATTTACCGTCGAACCCGTGTCTTCGTTGAGCGAAAACGGCGTTTCCCGTTCCGTAATATACGACAGGGCGAACAAAACGACGAAAATATATTCGCTTAAAGTTACGGGCAGGGAAAAGTCTCTGCCGTCTTTGTTTGCAAAGTCTACCGACGAAATTTTGTCGGCGGGTTTAAGCGAAGACTCGTTCGGGATAGCCGTCGGACTGTTAAGGGGCGATACCTCTTATATGAATAGCGAAATCGACGGTTACAGACTAAGCGGAATAGCCCACGTTTTTGCCGTTTCGGGTATGCACGTCGGACTTGTGTTTGCGGCGGTTTCTTTCGTTACGGGACTATTTAAGGTAAAAAGAAAGGTTCGTCCCTTTATAATCGCTCCGCTTTTGTTTCTGTACGCCTATCTTTGCGGCAATTCGCCGTCGGCGATAAGGGCGGCGACGATGTGTTCGGTCGCTACGCTCGTTCGTGGCTTCGGCGAAAAGCCCGACAGAATAAACGGAATTTCCGTCGCGTTGCTTGTAGTTCTCGTTATAAATCCGTTCGACTTGTTTACGGCGGGTCTCGTACTTTCGTTTTCCGTATCTTTTGCGATAATAATTCTCGCCCCGCCGCTTAAAAGATTGTTCGATAAATTTATGCCCGATAAATTCTCCGATTCTTTCGCGGTGATAATCGCCGCTCAGACCGTGGCGATGCCGCTCGGTGTCTATTACTTCGGCAGTTTTCCGCTCGTCGCGATAATTGCGAACTTAATACTTTTGCCCTTTATTTCGGTGGCGTTCTTTTCGCTTTGGATAGCCGTGTTATTGTGTCTTATTTCCTCGTTTAATCGACTTATAGCCCTATATATTCCGAATTTTATCACAAAAGCAACGCATGAAGCGTGCGAAATTCTGGCAGGTTTTCCCTTGTCTGTAACCAAATTCGGTTTAATATTCGGCGTCGTCTACTATTTTGCTCTGTTTGTCTGCTCGGATATAGTAAACGCCCGCCCGATCGTAAAGAAAATTTCGGTTGCGGTCGCTTTCGTTTCCGCCGCTTTGGCGGCGTTCGTCCCCGTATAGAGCGTTTAACGGCTGATTTTTGATACTATTTGTCGAAAAAGTTTATAAAAGTCCTTGATTTTTACAATATAAAATGTTAAAATGAATTTATGAAATTCAAGGAACTGAAAAGAAGCCTTGCCGAAAGGGTCGAGCCGATATATCTCGTCACGGGAGAAGACGCTTTTTTCCTTACTCATTCGGTGAAACTGATAATAGGCGACAGGGTGTCGAACCCCGATTTAAACTTGTCGAATTTCGACGGTTCGGAAATAAAGGGCAACGCCGACAAACTCCTCGCCGCTTTGGTCAGTTATCCGTTTATGAGCGACAAGCGGGCGGTGGTCGTAAAGGAGTATTACCCGAACGCTCAGGACTTGAAGGCTCTTTCGGGTTATTTTGAAAGCCCTAACGAAACGACCATACTGATTTTCTGCAATTCCGCTCCGTCGGACAATATCGCGAAACAGAAAAACGTTACGACGGTCGATTGCTCGAAGGGCGATTTACTTCTGCTTTCGGGTTGGATAAGCAGTAAAGCGAAGTCGGCGGGACTTACCGTGTCGAACTTGGCGGTGAACAAAATCATAGACTATTGCTGTTACGATATGACGAGGATAAACGGCGAAACCGAAAAACTCATATCCTACGCCTACGGTAAATCGCAGATAACCGAAGCGGACGTCGACGCTCTCTGCGTGAAAGAGACCGACTATAAACTGTACGAAGTGGTCGATTTTATCGCTTCGAGAAGATACGACAGGGCTTATAAATCGTTTACCGAAATGCTCGAAAGCGTGGGCGACGGGCAAAAACTATTCGTTTCGCTTTATTACCATTTCAGAAAACTGTTTTACGTTTCGGTATCGAGCGAGAGCGACAAGGCGTTGTCGGAATATCTCGGGATAAAGGAATTTGCGGTAAAAAAAGCCCGCGAGCAGGCAAGGCGTTTTTCGCCGAAAAGGCTTAAAGCGGTTACGGACAAGTTAGCGGAAGAGGACGCCGACTTCAAACAGGGCAAGTTGGAAGCGCAGTCGGCGATATGGAACGGAATACTTAATATTCTCGTAGGATAATACGAAGGTAATTTTTAACGAGAGACAAACATATAAGTAGGAGAGAGATATGAAAGAATTTTTTGAGAGGATAGGTCAGGCGTTTTCGGGCAACGCGGCGGTAACTACGCTGACGATTGTACTGTTGTTTTTGCTGTTCTTCTATCTGATAACGCTTATGGAGCGGAACAACGCGAGGTGGCTCGTCGCGGTAATGACGGCGTATATCGCTTTGACGGGCGTTCTGTATATGATTACGGACTCGTCGAAGAAAAATGCCTTTACCTATCTGATATTTTTAGCCCCGTTCGTATTTGTCGTGTTTATTTTGTTCGCGACGGAAATCAAAAGGGATATATGGGATATGGGTTCTAAAAAGACAGCGGAAATAAGGCACCCTATCGGCAACAGCGGCAGCGATCAGAATGTAAATCGCTATATAGACGAAATAGTAAAAGCGCTTCAAAATATGTCGAAAAGCGACGTCGGCGCGATAATAATTCTCTCCAACGGCAATATGCCGAAAGCGGTAATCGACAGCGGCGTTATAATAGATTCAGAAATTTCGTCCGCTTTAATCGAGAGCATATTCTTCCCGAAAACCCCTCTTCACGACGGGGCGATGGTGATAAACGGCTCGAAGATACACGCCGCGGGTTGCTTCCTTCCCCTTTCGCAGGAGGTAAATCTTCCCAAGGAACTCGGCACGAGACACAGAGCGGGCATAGGCATCACCGAAACGATAAACGTAACCGCTCTCATAGTTTCCGAGGAAACGGGCATTATCTCGATAGCGCAGGGCGGCAAGATTAAGAGATACGTCGATTCGGAAATGTTAAGACAGACCTTGAAAGAGTACTATTGGCAAGAACTCTTGGACGGTAAAGAATAAAATCGGGGGTAATCGCAATGAAAAACGAACGCAAAGACAGTACGGGCGTAAAAATCGCAAAGTGGGCTATATCTGCCGCTCTCGCGGCGGTACTCGCGGTATTTGTGTTTATCGTAATCAAATATTGATGACGGTCGCTAAATTCGGCGGCACGTCCATGGCTGACGCGGACTCCCTTCAAAGGGTCGCGAAACTAATCGGGGTAAAGCCCGAAATCAAAGCCGTGGCGGTGTCTGCGGGAGGCACGAGCGAAGAGTATAAAAGGAAAATAACCGACCTGCTCATTGACTTTAAAAAGAGCGAAAGTCTCGGTATAAGTCGATTAAAGGCTATAAACGAAATCGAACGCAGACTTTCGGAACTTGAAAGCAGGCTCAAAATCAGGTTGAATATTTTAGACGAACTTTTGGAAATCGGGCGTAAGTTGCCAAACGACTTACCGTCCGATTTTTTATTGTCGAGGGGCGAGTATTTTTACGCGAAAGCCTTTTCGGAATTTTTGTCGTTGCCCTTTGTAGATAGTTCGGAGATTATAAAGTTTAAAGGCGGGGTTTTAAATTACGGGTTTACCGAGTTTCTGATAAGGGAAAAGTATCGCGAAGTCGGCAGATTTATAACGGGCGGCTTTTACGGCAGCGACGAGAACGGCGAAATAAAAACTTTTCCGAGGGGCGGCGGAGATATAACGGGGTCGATTTTAGCGAAAGCGTTAAACGCCGGACTGTACGAAAATTATACCGACGTTGACGGCGTGTACCCTTTCTCGCCGAACGTAATAAAAAAGTACGCCGATGGGGCAGCGAAAAAAGTTAAGCCGCTTGAAAAAATTTCTTTCGATACCATGCTCAGACTTTGCGACTTTTCCGTACCCGTGATACATTCTTCGGCGGTGGAAGTTTTAAAGGGGACGGGTATTCCGATTGTCGTCAAAAACAGATCGGAAGAGCGTCGTGTAGGGAAAGAGT
>CALGVF010000158.1 GCA_937920115.1 uncultured Clostridia bacterium | reverse complement strand
ACCGACGAAAACAACTTCACTACCGTTAAATTCGGCGATAAATTTAAACAAGTAAACGTTGTATTAAACGAAAGTCTTGCCATGAAACTCGTCCTTAAAGAAGGCGTAACAAGCAAACGTGTGGTTGTAACTTACACTAGTCTTGAAGACGGAAACGTAAAGACCGTAACCTTAAACGACTGTGTTGACAATCATTATCTCTTTGACAAGATAATGCCGCAAATGATTGACGTTAAGTTTACGTTTGAACTTTATGGCGATGACGGCGTAATGCTCGACAGAATTGCCAATTACAGCATAATAGATTATTTAGGAAACGTTCTTAAAACGGAAAACGGTACGGCGGCGTTTAAAAACCTTGCGGCAAGCCTTATCGAATACGCCAACAGAGCGAAGGCTGTAAAAGGTCTCGCCACTATTTCTCCCGTATTCTACGCCAAAGACGGAAAAACCGAAATTGAATTGAACTACGCGGAATTCGTTAAATCGAACCCGATGCCCGCAAAAGAAACTGCTTCTTCCGTATCGACAGGCAGCGTTCAAGCGATTTACAAAGCGAAAGTCGTATTCGATAACGCGTACACTCTGTACTTCTACACTGACCCTGCTAAGAATTACACCTACAAACTCGGCGAAAATGAAATTGAAATTGACTTCGACGAGAACGGAGTTTACAGCGTAACCGTTAAGGCTAACGAGATAACGAAAGAATACGTTATAAAGGTTTACGACGATAGCAAAAATCTCGTTCAGACCGTAACGTACGGCGTTTCGATTTACTGCGTTAGAATGCAGAACGTAGAGTCTCCCGACGGCGAATTGTACGTAGCGACCTACTACTACGGCATTGCGGTAAATAAATACGCAGGTGCTTGAAATCTTAAACAACTGTTTAACGAGGTAAAAAAATATGAAAAAGAAATTTGAAAAGGCAGAAGTTGAGATTATACTGATTAACAATTACGATATTCTGACGATGGATAGCGGAGTTGGCGGCAAAGACGATGAAATAATCGGCGGAGAAGACAATTTCTTTTAAGCCGTAACCACGTAACTGAAAGGCGAACAACAGAAAACGCCGCGTAGATTTCGTCAACTGAAACGTATGCGGCGTTTTCCGACAAACTTATTAAGGAAAAAGTCAAAATGAATAATTTAAAGCAGAAATGGGAAAAACCCGAAATTGAGTCAATAGAACTTCTCCCTGAGGATATAATAACCGAATCTTCGGGCGTAGAACTTCCGGGCGACCCGATACGCAGATAACCGATAAAACGGTAATATCAAAAAAACACAATAACTAATAAGCGGCTGTGAAAATACAGCAAAAAAAAAGACTACAAATCTGACCGTAAAAGGTGGAAATGCAGTCTTTTTTATTGCGAAAAATACATCTCGCTTTCCCTTTTGGGGTAGACTCTCCCGATGAAGCGGGTAAATGTCCCCGATGAAACGGGGAAAATG
>CALGVF010000157.1 GCA_937920115.1 uncultured Clostridia bacterium | reverse complement strand
AAAAGACGGCTTAGAGGCGGGTTCGGTTGGGGCTTTTATCGGCTAAAGGAGAAATAAAATGTACGATATAGAGACTAAAAATCTTGTTAAAAAATACGGCGATTTAGCCGCCGTGAACAGCGTTAATCTTCAAATCGAAGAAAAATCGCTTTTCGGACTTTTAGGCGTGAACGGAGCGGGCAAAACCACTCTTATAAAAATGCTCACGTGTTTAAGCGTTCCGACGAGCGGAAAAGCCTTTGTCGGCGGCTTCGAGATAAGCGAAAACCCCGATAAAGTAAAGGAAATCACCGACGTATCGCCACAGGAAACGGCTGTCGCCCCGAACCTGACGGTGGAAGAAAATCTTAAATTTTTTGCGGAAATATACGGAATCACCGACGAAAATCACATAAATAATATTGTAAAATCGTTCGATTTGGACGAGGTTCTTCGCCAAAAGGCAAAAACGCTTTCGGGCGGATGGAAAAGACGACTTTCAATCGCGATAGGGCTTATATCGAAGCCGAAAATACTTTTCCTCGACGAGCCGACCTTAGGTCTTGACGTTATCGCAAGGCGGGAACTGTGGAAAATAATACGCTCGATGAAAGGAAAAATTACCATTATTCTGACCACGCATTACCTCGAAGAGGCGGAGGCACTATGCGATAAAGTCGCGATAATGGCGAAAGGCAACGTAATGGCTGCGGGAACTTGCGAAGAACTGAAAAAGATTGCGAAAACGAACGATTTTGAGGACGCGTTCATTAAAATTGCGGAGGGTGAAGTATGAAAAAATGTTTGTCGTTTGCTAAAAGAAACATCAAAGAGATTACGAGAGACCCCGTCGTGTACATTTTCTGTTTAGCGTTTCCCGTCGTTATGCTCGCGTTGTTTTCGATAATAAATCATTTTTCGGGTGCGGCGACCGCGACTTTCGATTTTCCGTCGCTTATCCCCGGGATAACGACCTTTTCTCTGTCGTTTATTATGCTTTGCGAATGTCTGCTCGTCTCGAAAGACAAGACCACTTCTCTGCTTAAAAGGCTGTACGTTTCGCCTATGAAGAGAAGCGACTTCGTAATAGGTTACGCCTTGCCGTCGTTTGTCTGCGGAGTTATTCAGATAATTATATGTATCTTTTCGGGATATATTTTGTCGCTTATATGCTCTTCGCCGTACATTTCGTTTGCAAGTTGTCTGTTTATATTTCTCGAATCTTTGCCGATGCTTTTAATAAACGTGTTTGCGGGAATAATCGTAGGATGCCTTTTAAACGACAAGTCCGCTCCCGCGATAACCTCGGTGTTTATTTCGGCTTCGGGAATACTCGGCGGAGCGTGGATGCCGCTCGATATTATGGGTAAATTCGAGACTTTTTGCCTATTTTTACCGTTCTACCCGTCCGTTTATCTCGGCAGAATAATAACAGGGGCATTGCATACGCCGACGGAAACGGCGTTGATGCCGAACAAATACGTTTTCGACGCTTCGGGAATTATCTCGGTTATAGTACTTGCGGTTTATCTTGTCGCGACGGCGATTTTATCGATAATAATATTCGGAAAGACAATGAAAAAAGACGGCTGAAACGTTTTGTATTGATAGACTACTTAATATCGGGACAAATCTGTTTTAATCAAGTCTCACATATTAAAAAGGCTTTTATTATCTTTAAGATAATAAAAGCCTTTTTTGATACTCTGTTTAACTTATTATTTCATACCGTAAACGGAAAGGTTCGCAATCGTCTATTACTATTTTTATAACGCCCGTATTCGATAAAGTTACCATTGCTTCGTATTGCCCGTCTGTCTCATTCATACCATAGGAAGCCCCGTTATCCAAGAAAATTACAATATTTTTCCCTCTTTTAGTCTCTATGGCGATTTTTACTTTCTTAGCATTCTTCAAACACAGATAAAACGTTTCATTTCCACCGCCGCTATATGTAACGTTTATTACGTTCCCTGTCTTGTCGGGTCTACATTGACTAACTTTTAATTCTCCCGAATATACAAGTTCGCATTTGTTGAATATAATCGGCGTTCTGTCGGCGGGTCTTATCGCTACGAATTTTTCGGACAATTTCTTGCGACTTATGTATATCGAAGTATCGCTCGACAACCCCGATGCGTCGTTGAAACCGGCAAAGTTGCCGTTATCGTCAAATGCCCCTAATTTGAAACCGCAGGGATAACCGTCCGAGGTCTTATACGTTACCACCGCATTGCCGTTTTCGATACTTCTTTCAAATTCAAAGTATTTATTGGGAAACTTGAAACCGTAGTCGTCGCCGCTTCCGTAATCGGCACATACAAGTCCTTCGTCTTCGTAACATAAATAGCCGTTATCGCCGAAAGTCAGATTTTCCGTTTCTTCGCTACTGAAAAATACGAAATCGTAAATGCGGATATACGTTGCATCGCTCGACTTCAAACAAACAGACTTATCGAAAAATCTGTACGCTTCTACCCTTATATCTGCGACTCCGTTATCAGGCGAGTATTTGTTGTTCGATAATTCATAATCGCCAACGCCGTTGCTCTTCGCTTTAAACCTGAAATGAGTATAGCCTTTACCTTTCAATATCAAGAAAAATTCCGAGGTAAACTCAACTTCTCCCGCTTCTACCGTCAATTCTTCCGCGTTTCCGTTCGCTATATCGAGAACGGTTTTAACAGTTTCACCCGTCTCGCCGCTTTCGGAAGAGTCGCCGCTGTCCGACGGTTCCTCGCTGTCTGCTGACTCGCTGCTTTCGGAAGAATCTCCCCACGGGTCGTCGGTCGCAGGCTCGGTATCTGTTCCCGTTGCCGTTTCAGATTCAGATGTAGAAACGGTTTCGCTGTCGGACTTTTCGGAAGAACTCGCAACGCTATCCGAAACGCTTTCGGAATTGCTTTCGCTTACGCTTTCCGAACTGCCTTCGCTCGTTGCGGGCGATTCGGAAGAATCGGGCGTTCCCGTCGATTCCGTAGGCTTCGTTTCTTCGCTCGATTCTAAACTTTCGGGCGTTTCGGTTGCTTCGGTTGTCTCGGTAGTTGCGGAAGAATTACCGCTTTCGGGGTTACTTGCCGAGGCTTCCGAGGAAACGCTTTCGGAAATACTCGTTTCTTCGCTTGCCTTTACGCTCTCCGTCGTATCGGCGGTATCGCTCGAATTTAACAATTCGCTTGTCTTTGTTTCGCTCGATTCGATTGATTCGAGACTTTCCTCGTAGTCGCTAAGGTCGTTCGCCCCTGCGTTCTTCTTTTTACACGAGACTCCGACGGCAAGACAAACTATTGCCATCGTAAATAAAATAACCGCAAAAAATAGTTTCTTCATAAGTTTATGCCTCACATTTCAGGGCTTTTCGTCCCAAAAATATAATAAAACGTTATAATTTACCGTTTGACTTTAATGGCGGTATTAAGTATAATATAATTATGAAATACGAAACGATGATTAAAATTCTTTTCTTGCTTTTGTCAAGAAAAAAAGTGACGACTTCGTACATTGCTAAAAGATTCGATATATCCACGAGAACGGCGTTAAGATATTTAACGGCGATAAGCCTTGCGGATATTCCTTTAATCTCCGAACCGGGGAGATACGGCGGGTATTACATAGCCGATTCCTTTAAACTTCCCGCCTGTTTTATGTCCGAAAAGGAGTTCGAGGCGGTTATCGCCACATTGGAATCGTGCAACGAACAACTCGGCAACAAGGAATTAGACTCGGCGACCGAAAAACTCAAATCGCTTAAACATTCCGACCTGTCGAAAAACTCGCTTTCTTCTTCTCATTTCATTATCGACGGTTCAAGTTGGAACGGAAACGACGATATTAAAAACGTAGTTTCCACAATCGAAAACGCCATAGAAAACAAAAAGACTGTAAATATAAAGTATCGCGACAAATCGGGCGAGGAAACCGTAAGGGAAATCGAACCCGAACTCATAATTCTCAAACAAGGGCTTTGGTACGTTTACGCCTACTGCAAACTCAGAAACGACCTGAGAATTTTCAAAGTCACGAGAATTATTTACGCCGATACGACAAGCAACGACTTCGTTCCGCGGGCGAACGTTAAAAACACTCTCGACCTCGGCGAATGGTTTAAAAATCTGCCGAGAGAAAACGTAGAGTTGGAACTTAGCGATATTTGCCGTTCGGATATCGAGGAATGGCTCGGTATGAACTCGGTTTACACCGCCCAAGACGGAAAACTCAGAGCGTCGGCGGATCTACCGATTGACGGTTGGCTTATAACAAAACTCTTAGGTTTCGGAAACGGAGTTAAAGTGCTTTCGCCCGAGAGATTGAAGAAAAACGTTATACTTGCCGCTAAATCTGTTATAGAATTATATAATGATTAGCCACAAACTACTGTTTTTTGACCTCTATCGTCTCGGAACCGCTTTGCTCTCCGAGCCACTTTCCCCAAAGGGGAAAGCAAGCAACATTAGATTTTTTACTGTCATTTTTTCATAAAAAGGAAAAACAATACTATCCGAACAAGGCTATCAAATGCGGCGAGGTCGTCGATTTTCGACAACCTCGCCGCATTTTTATGTCTTTATGAAAAATTATTATTCGGTGATAAGGTCTTTGTATACTTTGTTGAAGTGTTTTACATAGTTATTATCTTTACCGTCTTCTGGAATGTAACTCTTGATTATCGTGTTGGCAGCCTTAGAAACGTAAGTGCTTTCAATCAAGGCGACATTCGCTTCCTTGAAGTTATACGCAACGCTGTCCTTAACGTTGAGGTCGGCTTTAAACGCTGTCTTGTCCGCATACATACCGTAGTCGTTAGCCGTTTCGGTACACATAAGAACGTGGAGACCGTAAGACTCGGACATAAACATTACGACCGAACCCACCCCGCCTGCGACTGCCGTCTGACAAGCCGTTACAAACTCGGGAACGTAAGAGTCCGCAGCAGTAAGGGGCGAATACAGATATCCGAGATATTTATTGAAGTTGCCCGTGTCCGTGCTGAACGCGAATTTTATATCTTCAAAGTTGTTCGTTACAGCCTTTCTGCCTTCTGCGTTAAGAGTTTTATATTCTTCTCCGTCTGCGTTTTTCGCCTGTACCGCAGTATTCATTTCTACTGATACGCCGAGGTATTCGTTGAGAACGTTCTTGAGATAAGATACATCCTTGTTTTCGGCGGTAACCTTTCCGAAGTTGAAGTGAACTTCCTCTTTGTCGTCGACTTCTTCGGTATAGTAGGTAACTTCGCTTATATTTCCCTGATAAGTCGCAAGCGAACCGTTCGTGTTGTAAACGTACTTTTTGCCGAACTTGAAGTTCGTTCCGTCGTAAGTACCGTAACCCGATTTAACCCAACTGTCTCTCAGATCTTTTACGACTATTTCGTTCGCAAGATCGTTTACGAA
>CALGVF010000156.1 GCA_937920115.1 uncultured Clostridia bacterium | reverse complement strand
GAAAAGAAGGTCGCTATGACGACGGAAGCCGTCGAACCCGAGAGACCGATGAGAAACGCCGAAGAGATTTATAAGCGTTCGGAGCCAATAAAAGAGGGTAAAAAGGAAGTCGAACCCGAGGACGAGTTTGACGACGAGTCGGCGATGGAAGATTTTCCGCCGTTCATGAAAAAATTATTCAAAAGAAACAAATAACGAAGATTTCTCACTTTTTTATGTCGAGACGCTCTGACATTTTTCGCTTCCTCCTTCGGGGGAAAGCGAAAAATGTTGAAAACGGCGAGTTGCAAGCATATATTCGTTTGACATTCGGAATAAGCGGTGATATAATACCACCCGAAAGCAGAGTAGTATGGAAAGCGTTAAGTGCCGTAGAACGGGATGTTGAATGCGGACGAAAAGGCTTAGTCCTTGCGATTTTCCAACGCATCCGAAGCGAAGATTTTTTAGAGGCGACCTTTTTTTTCTGTTGCTCGTTATTAAACCTTTTTATTTGGAACTCTCCTTCGGGAGGTTTTTTTATGTCCGAAAATAACAGTTTATTCGGTAACTTAGTATTCTCAAAAGTTCTCAAAGATTCGTCGGCAGGCAAAAAAATTGCTTATCTCGCCGTCTTCACCGCATTGTCCGTAGTCACGAACGCCTTTATCGAAATAAAACTTTTCGATTTACAGTTTTCGCTGACCATTTTCTTTTCGGCGTTAATCGGCGTGTTTTTAGGCGGGGCGTGCGGCTTTATCGTCTGCCTTTTCGGCGATTTTATCGGCTACGTTTTAAACAGTTGGGGGCAATTTTATATGCCGTGGGTCGGGGTGTCTACGGGGCTTTTCGCCTTTTTCGCCGCGATTATTTTCTCGAATATCAAAGAAGATACTTATAAAACAGTCCTGATAAAAACGGCGATATATACGCTCGTAACTTTTTTTGTTTGCACCGTCGCCATAAATTCCACGGGGTTCTACTTTTATAACAAATACGTTACGGGTTTTTTCAAGACCTTTGAAGAGTATTCTAAGACGAAATTCGGCGGCAACACAGGCTTTTTCGTCTATCTTGTATACCGTCTTTTCTTTAAAGGTCAGATATGGAACAGCGTTGCGAATTACGCCCTTTTATTCGTCCTTTTGCCGACTCTGAAACGGGTTAAATTTTTCTCGGACAAATTCTGACTTTTTCCGTCGAAGTCTAAAAGTCCGAATACTTTAAACGCTATGAGGGCGAATAAATCCATAATCGCCGCCACCACGATTAAAACGAGTAAATCGCTCATAAATTTCGACAAAAGTCCTTTAAGGAACAAACCGAAGAGAGCGGACGGTAGCATTATAAGCATTGCCGCCGCTATATAGCCGATGACCTGCGGCTTTTTCGGGCATACTTTTTTAGTCTCGATAAGATTCAACGCCGCCGTTACGGAAAAATTCAGTATCATACCGAGTATAAGCGACGAAACGCCGAGGTATTTCGGTAAAAACATAATAGACAATATCAGAGCGGACGCCCCTATGAGATAGTAGACGAGCGTTCGTTTTTCTTTATTCAACGAGTTTAAAATGCTTGTGGTAATAATCGAAATGCTCATTGGAAGCATCGTTATCGCCCCTTTTCTGACGTAATCGCCCACGATTTCGTCGGCATATATAAGGTCTCCGATATTTTTTCCGAGAACGAGAAAAGGCGGTATGATAAGCGAAACTATAAACACCGAAAATTTTATCGCCTTTTCGATATTGTTTTTAAGCGTTTTGTAGTTGCCCGAATAATAATTCGACGATAGTTCGGGAACGAGAACGAGGGCGAGCGAGCCGATAAACGTAGACGGCATAAACACGAGCGGCATAGCCATGCCGTAAACTCTGCCGAATTCCGAAACCGCGACGTCTCCGCTCATTCCGTAGCGTATAAGTCTTGCGGGAAGAAGTACAGCAACGAGCGTATTTATGACCGAGGTTGCCGTTCTCATTGCGGTAATGGGCGTAGCGGACGAAAAAAGCGGTTTCAGTTCTCCGACGGGGCTTTTCAGTTTTCCGCCCTTTACAAAATATGTAATAGTCGAGGTTACGAAAGAAAAAATGTAGGAAATAAGGACGGCGTAAGCGGCGTAAGTCGCCCCTTGCATCGGGTCGGTTATTCCGTTTACGAGAATTATTCCCATAACCACCATAACCGCTTCTTC
>CALGVF010000155.1 GCA_937920115.1 uncultured Clostridia bacterium | reverse complement strand
CAACGCCCGACACCGAAGTTTTAGACTATGTAAACAATATTTGGCTGCCTTATGCAAACAGAAAGGTTCGTAAAATTCAAAGGGCAGCTTAAAAATTCAAAGGAGAAAATCATTATGAACAACTATTTTCGCATAACCGCATACAACCCCGAGCATAACATAGGCTTTATAGCCGACTCTTACGGCAAGTTCGAGAAACTGTGGCAATTTTCATCGTATCTCATTCAACACGGCTGTAAGATAATCGAAGTGAACAACAGCGACAATTTTCTCGATTATAAAAACCTACCGCTGTTAACCGAACCGTCGAACAAAATTATTATCCGAGCAATGGAAGAAGGTCGAACAAACTACGTTCCACACGTCGTGAACGGCATTAACTGCAAAATCGTAGTTATGAGCGATAAACAGTATATACCCGATATCGCAGTGCAACAATAAAACCCGCTTAAAAAATTTATTATAATCGTAATTCGTGCGACATTATCTTCGTGCGAATTGCGATGAAAAACGACAGCCTTTGTACCATTGCGTTTATTTTTATTTATTTAAAAACGGAGAGACTTCATTCTCTCCGTTGATTTTGAAATATTCAAAAAGATAATTAAGCAGTTGCTTGTTCAATTTTTCGATATAAGCCACCGAATAATTCAAATCGTAAGCAACTGATTTTAATGATGCACCTTTACTGTATAAGACCAAGTAGATTTTATACAATTTTGGCGGAGCAAACCCGATCGCTTTATTGTATTTTCGACCGTTTTTACAATACGATTTTCTCCGACCATGCGGACAGCATTACAAAACATTTCATAATTTTCATAGTAGAATCTTATATCTTTAAGGTCTCTTTTTATTTCTTTTTCGTTTATCATTTGCGTGTCCTCTCTTTTGGTTCGCAATGATACAATCAGTCGTTTTTATCAACAAATCTCTTATATTTAAGTCATGAAGTATTGAAAATATCATTTAGCAAACGCATATTTTATATTTTGTTCCAGCCTGAACGCAAACAATCTCTCAGTCGATTTCCTCGCAGAAACTTACATATTCCAACGCGGATATAGCCGCGATTATGTCGTCATGACTTATCGCTTTTTTGAATTCGCCCGATACAATCGTTAGAGCGATAGAATATACGTATAATCCCGAGTTCATATACGCAGTGTTTATCTCTATGTCGTCGATTTTCAACCCGAGTTTTCTTACCGCCGCGATAAAATCCTGTAATGAGTTTTTACTCGTGAGTTCCAGATGAATTTCAAAATGATTCGACCTGCGTTTTAATGCGTATTCGGGTCGCATGAACCCCGTAAGGCAAATCATGAACGCCGCAAACGCAATAATCGCCGCCGTATAAAGGTCAAGTCCGATTAAAATCGAAATCAAACTCATTCCCCAAAGGGCAATGGAAGTGGTAAGTCCTTTCAGTTGGCTTTTTGAACTGTATAAAATGGTGTTCGAACTCACAATCGCAAGCCCGATAATCGTCGCCCCGATTACGAATGAACTTCTCGCCCCGAGCGTTCCGATAAGATACCCGTCCGCGGCAGCCGCAAGCATAGACACCAAAGACACAAGCATAAAAGTACGCAGTCCCGCGGCGTGACGTTTAGTCGCTCGTTCGCAACCGACGATCGCCGACATAGCGACGACGATTACAACCTTAAAAACTATTCCCCATACGTTAAAACCCTTGCACCAGTCGCCTAAAAATTCGGCTATAATATCTTTCATTTCCTACCTCCGATTGATAAATTTCCTGTTTCGTTCGTTGCTTAAAGCAAGTTCTTCCGTCTCGTCGTTTTCTGCGGCTTCGGAAAAAGCCCGTTCCTCTTCGCTCCTCACGTAATTATTCCTGTCGATTTCCGCTTGTATTTCACGCATACGCTCTATCAGAATTTCGCGTTCGTTTTTAAGCGGCTCCGTCGTTTCGTTCGCTTCGCTATTTCCATCGCTTTCGCCGACTTTCGGAATCGCCCCCGACAAGTTCAACGCAAGTTTAGCCATTGCGGGACCTATAAGTTCGTATAAAATACTCGACGACATTATTACCGTTTGTATAATAACGCCTAAATCGCCGCCTATCGTTCTTGCCGCGAGTTCGGACAATCCTATCGCGACTCCCGCCTGCGGAATCAAAGCGAGCCCTATCGTTCGCGTGGTTTTCTCGGGCTTTTTAGTTATCTTGCACCCCGCGTAAGCCCCGACGTATTTGCCGATAATACGAACGAAAAAATACAGAACGCCGATTACGAGAAGAGGAACTCCCGCCACTCTCGTCGAAAAATCGAACAGAGCGTCAAGTCTGAAACTCATTCCCGAACGGACAAAAAACATTAAAAGTATCGGTGGCGAAAAATAGTTTAATTGCTTGAACAACTTATCGTCGTCCGAGACGTTGATATAGACTGCGCCCATTACCATGCACGCCATGAGCGGAGAAACCGAAAGAGCCGCGCCCGTTCCGCAAACGCCGAAGAGCAACGCCACGGAAACTATCAGTCTGTTATCGGTCGAACGCCTTGCCATAAAGAATTTTAAAACGTAACCCGCAACGCCGCCCAAGACGATCATCAGAAGATTGTAAACAATGGGCAAAGCCACCGATTTTACGTCCAAACCGCTCGTCATGGTCGCCATCGCTACCGAAATCGCTATACTGAACGCAATCAAAGACACCACGTCGTCGAGCGCGACCACCGAAATCAACGTATCGACGAAATCGCCCTTCGCTTTCGTCTGACGAATAGTCATTAAAGTCGAAGCGGGAGCGGTTGCCGAAGCCAGAGCGGACAGGACGAGTGAAAAAGCCATTCCGAGTCGCAAGACAAAATATAGTAATACAAAAACCGCAATCGAAGCCAAAACAGCCTCGAATACGGTTATTATTACTATTTGCTTACCTTTCCCTTTAAACGCTGACAAACGGAAAAATTCTCCCGCCCCGAAAGCGATAAACGAAAGCGCGACGTCGGAAATAAACGCCGAACCGTCAATCACTTTTTGCGGTACGGCGTCAAGGCAGAAAGGTCCTATCAGTATGCCTGCGACTATATACGCCGTCACGTTCGGAAGTTTCAGAAGTTTAGTAATTCGAGTCATCAAAAAGCCCGACATTAAAATAATTCCTACCGATAAAATCACTACCGAAACGGGAGAGGTACTATTCAGTTTTTCATAAAATTGCTGCATATTGTCCCAATAAAAACTCATTTGCCGATTGTCAAATCAGCCTTTCTTCTTTTGAAACAATCGTCAAATCTTCAATGTAATGGTTATCGTTAAATCATCGCAAATACGCGATTTTTCTATTGCTGCCGAACGCCCGTCCGACGATACGAGGAGCGGTTTCCCGTCTGCCTCTGCGGACTGTATTTTCGCTCCGTAACCTACGTATTTTACGGTTATTCTATGACCGTTAAACGGCGTTATTACTTCGGCGTTTTCGTATTCTTTCGGTACGCACGGCGTTATTAGCATATCGTCAAGCGTAAAGTTTATGC
>CALGVF010000154.1 GCA_937920115.1 uncultured Clostridia bacterium | reverse complement strand
GTCGTTTTCGCCTCTTAAAATATCGTCTACATAGTCGCCCAAAGTGCGAGCGTCGTCATGGGTTATCTTGTTGAGCAAGCCGTATACGCCGCCCTTCAAGTTATCGTCTTTCACCGCGTCGATAACGTCGAACACGTCGCCGAATTTAAGTCCGATAACGTCCGCGAGGATATGCGGGCGTTCCAAAGTTTTAAGCGACTTCACCGCGAGACCCGCAACGTCTCTAAATACTACGCCGCCGACTACTTTTTTGAGATATTCTACAGTCGTGTAATTTTCGCTCGTGAGCGGATTCGCGACTCTGCCTAAAATACCTCTTATGAATTCCGCAACCTCGGTGTTGCCGACTTCGATAAGCGAAGATTCTTCATCGCTGAAATCGTTGATGCCGAAGTCTTTGAAATACTGTCCGATAGTTCTTTCTCCGAAGAGTTCGTCCGTCGCATTCGTTACCTTGGTAATAGCGTCGTCACCTTCGAGAACTATGTCGAATATGCTTGCGATTTTGAAGTTGAACACGTCGCTGACTACGAGCGGCATCGCATTTCCGTTCAAGCCCCAAACTTTTTCGTCTACTCCGTCCTTGTCGCAGTCGTCCTTGAAGCCCGTGATTATCATAGCGACGAGGTCGCCCACTCTTCTGTTCGGGAATATCTCGTTTACGATATTGACGATAAGGTTTTCTTCGCCCGTTCTGTTCTTTACTATATCGAGGATATATCCGACGCTTACGCTGAATATATCGCCGAGCATTACGGGGTATTCGCTTCCGTCTTCTTTCTTCCAAGTATGTTTCGCTTCGTCGGTCTCCTCCGCATAGGTGAGAAGTTCCGCTATGTAGCCGAGTTTAATGCCTCCGAAGTAATGTTCCACTACTTCCAACTTATCCTTGTCGGCGTCCATAAGGTCGCATACAAGTCCTTTGTTCTCTTCCTCTTTCGTGTCTACGAGAACTATATCGCTTATAAATTTAATAAGTTGTTTGTCGTTCAGTTTTCCGACCTTGTCAAGTAGCGGCTTCAAAAGATCGCCTATCGTTATTCCGTCGAGTATTCCGAACAGATAGTCTTTCTTTTCGTCCGAAGTATATTCCTGACTTATGCTGAGCAAATGGTCGAGCAGGTCGAACATATTTACGGAGAGAAGTCTCGAAACGGGGTCGTAAATAGGCTCGCCGTCCTTATACCACTTACCCTCGACCTGTCTGTACTCGAAGTCTAAGAAGGTCTCTACGTACTGACCGAGCATATAGTCTAGGTCGATAAGTCCGTCCTCGTTCGCTTCGCCGCCGAGAAGTTTCTGCGTAATGGTTCTATTGTCGTCCTTATCGGTGAGAAGGGTTATTATCTTGGCGATTTGGGTATCGAGTATCGCGGAAATCGCTTCGCCGAGCGATTTGCCCTCGCCCTTTTTAAGAACGTAGGCATTGTCAACTTTCTTCATTCCGACAACGGGAGCAACCACGTCGCCGATAGTCGTCTCGCCTAAGACTTCGACTACAAACGCTATAACGTCTTTATCTTCCGAGAAAATGAAGTCGAATATCGTCTGATAGGAAGTATTGAACAATATGTTGACCAAGCCCGAAGCCTGTTCCGGCGTTTTGAGGTTATAAGTTCCGTTTCCGAGAAGTTCCGCGGCGAAAGGAACGAACGTTTCACCGAGCATAAACTCGCCGAACTGAGCGTTCAGTTCTTCGTGGAGAAGTTCCGTATTTTTAAAGCCGTCGCCCGTTATGTTCGCGTAGGTTATGTAGTCCCATTTAATGAAAGCGTCGAATACGCCGTTTATCTTCTCGTCTTTACCGAGAATCGTTCCGTTATTTTCGCCCGTACCCTCTTCATATTTGAGGGCGAACGCAAGTACCGAACCGAGGGAGATATTCTTTACGGTTTCTTCGAGCATACGGGTATTTTCGTCGCTCTTGGTCATAAGGAGTTGTTCGAGAGTGACGTCGAAGAGTTTTGCCAAGTTGCCTCTTGCGACCCTTCCGAAAAGCGTCCACTCGGTATCGCCGAGCGAATCGTAACCGCATTTTCCGTTCAGTATATCGCCGAGCCTTATATCCTTGATTTCTTCTTTAAGGCTGATTTCCGGGTTTTGGGGAAAGCCCGCCGCTATCTGCCACAATTTAAGGGTAAGTATCGTGTTAAGTCCGTCTTCGACTTTTTCGCCGTTTTTATCGTAGTATTGAATTTCGTTACCTTCTCCGACTTTGGAGTAGCCGAGAAGCGGAACGATTATATCGCCTATCGAAGCGTCAGGAAGGAAGCCTCTGACTACGGCGGAGAAGGAGAATTCCTTGCTGTTTTCGAGTTCTCTTACAAGGGAGAACACGCCGCCGAATCTGAGATCGTACAGGAGAGATACGATTCCCGTTATTTCGCCGCCGTCTTTGTTCTTCCACGTTCCGTCGCTGTAAGTCATTCCGAGAATGTTTCCGAGAGTGACTCCGCCGAGGGCTTCCTCGAACACGCCGTAGATATTGTCGAGTTCGACTTTGTCGCCGCCGAACGCGGTCGCCAAGTCTTTGAATTTAATATCGAACAATCTCGTTTTGAACACGCCGACCGACTCGCCGTTTTCGTCGAGGTAATATCCGTTGTCGTCTTTTTCGGGGTTGCCGTCTTCGTCGAATTTCAGTTTGAAAATCTCGCCGAGACCCTTCGCTATCGTAAGGTCGTCGCCCGCGAGTTCGGAAATAGATTCGACTATGTTGAGCCTTATCTGCTTGCCCGTGAGTTCGCTGTCTTTATCGCCTACTATGTCCTCGATCGTGAAGTCCATAAGGCTCTTTAAGAGTTCGCTCTTTACGGGGTCGCCGTTCGGCTTCTTCCATACGCCGTTTTCGTCTTTCGTATATTTGAGAGTCTCGAAAATATCGCCTACGGAGAGGTCGCCGAATACGAGGAGGAAGTTATGTATTTTCTGTTCGATCGTTCCCTCGTCGGCGAACGCGTGATATACGTCCGTAAGGTTGAGGTCGGCGAGATAGCCTAAAAGTCCGTTGACTTCGGTCTCCCCGTCGTCGCTCTTAGATACCCACACGCCGTTCTCGTTCTTGGTGTAACCCATTATCGAACCGATTTCGACGCGGTCTAAAAGTCTGTCAACTACGAACTTGTACTTGTTCGTGGTGACGTCTTTCTCGAAGAGGTCTCTTATCTCCATTCCGCCGAATATCGAATTGAGTTTGTCGGGAAGTTCGTCGCCCTCTTTCGATACGCCGAGGTCTATAAGGAAGTCGCCGACTTTCATTTCGCCTATCGGAGAAAGACCGCCTTCGACGAGTTCCGTTCCTATATCGGAACTACCCGTAACTACGTCGAAAATTCCGCCGAACTGAATGTTCGCCAAAAGGTTCAACGCCTGCGGTTTATCCTCTTTTACCGTATATACGCCGCCGTTTTCCTCGTATACGCCGGGAAGCATTCCGCCGAACGTAAGGTCGGAAAGAGCGGTCAGTATGCCGGGCTGATTTTTGACTTCGTCCGTCGAGATAAGTTGACCTAAACTGTACTTGCGGAGTTTTTCTCTCTGCGTGTTGTCGAGGAACTTATCGGACGGAATGAACGCCAAAATCGCTCCCGTAGGAACGTCCGCCATGAATTCCTTAAACCCGACTTTTCCGCTTAAAAGCGAGAAAATCGAAACCGATTTAAGGTCGTCTATGTAAGGTTGATTTTCGTCCGTCTTTTTGATGACGTTTTTCTCGTCGTCGGGATCGGAAGAGCCGCCCGCAAGTTTATTGACAAGGTCAACCGTGCTGAAACCGTATTTCGCTTCGAGGTCGCTTATGTCGAAACTGTCGGGGGCGTCGAGCCAACGTCTCATAAGCCCGACGAAGTCTTCGGCGGACATATCTTTCATGTCGCCGAGGGCGTCTTGTAGATCCTTGTCCTCAGGGAGAACGTCGGCTACGGTCATGTTTCCGTACAGATAGTACACGGAAGTGGCGAGTCCGCCTACCGTCGCCGAGATACCCATTATGAGGCCGAGTAAAAGACACAACAATCTTTTAAAAAGTTTACTCATTTCTGCATCTCCTGTTGCAATAGAGTTCTCAAAATTACCTCGCACGCCGCGCGTGAACGCTACGCGTAAAATAATAAATTTGCTTTTTTATTATATAATACTTACCTTTGTTTTGTCAACTCGCGAACGCGAATTTTTTACCGTTTCGCCCTTTTCCCGTAAACTTTTCGGCGATTATTTTACTTTCAATTTACTTTCGGAGATTTTCGCCCGAAAAACGAAAAAAGGGCGGCTTGCAAGTCGGCGTATAAAATGAGTTGCTTTTTTGCGTAAAGTGTGCTATACTCGGTAAGATTTTTTCACGGGGATAACTTGTAACGCGAATGATAAACATAATCGTAAACCCGAAAGCAAACGGGAAAAAAGCGGCTAAAATAGCCAAAAAAGTAGACAAATACCTTACCGAAAAAAGGGTCGAACACGCCTTTTTCTACACCGACGCTCCCAAACACGCGATAAAACTCAGCGAGGAGTTGTCGAAAACGAGTGATACGATAGTCGCCCTCGGCGGGGACGGAACGATAAACGAGGGCTTGAACGGACTCGATACCGAAAAGGTGAAATTCGGAATTATTCCCTCGGGAAGCGGCAACGATTTCATTGCGGCGGCGGGCATTCCCGAAGACCCGATAGAGGCTGTCGACCTCATTTTGAACGGCGAGGCGAAGCCGACCGATTATATGGTCTGCGGCGGGGTTCGCGGACTTAACATTATAGGCACGGGAATAGACGTAGACATTTTAAACCGCTGCAAAAAAAGCAAGATTTTAAGGGGAAAACTGCAATACGTTATCTCGCTTATAATCAGCCTTATACTGTTCAAATTTTACAAATTCCGCATCTGTAAAGGCGAAGAAAAAACCGAGAAAGAAGCCCTTATCGCGTGCGTTGGAAACGGCAATCGTTTCGGCGGCGGCATAAGAATGTGTCCCGAAGCGAAAATCGATGACGGCGAACTCGATTTCGTCATTGCGGGGAAACTCAAAAAAGGCAAAATTCCGCATGCGTTTATCAAACTTATGCAAGGGAAAATTCTCGAACAGGACTTCACCTCTTTCGAGAGGTGCGAACGCGTGAAATTAGAGTTCGACAAGCCCGTGACGATACAGGTAGACGGCGAACTTTACGACGGACTCGATTTCGACTTATCGATAGTTAGAAGCGGGATAAAAATCTTCCGTCCGTGATTTAAAATCGTAAAATACCGTTTAAACCGTAAAAATATCGGCATTCCGTAAACAAATCTAACCATTCTCGCTTTCCCCTTTGGGGAAAGTGGCTTGACGGAATGAAATGGAAGTCAAGCCGAT
>CALGVF010000153.1 GCA_937920115.1 uncultured Clostridia bacterium | reverse complement strand
GCAGGAAATGATTTCAGTGAGGCGTATTACGTTGCATTGATTGTTATGATTCCGTTTACGGTAGATATAATTCAAAATATTGGATTGACGATTTTACAAGTAATAAATAAGTATTCGTTTCGCGGAATCATGTACCTTTCCATTGCGATAATAAACATAATAGCAACTTTTTTTATGGCAAAGTATTGGGGGATGATTGGTGCGGCGACTGCTACGGCAATATCAATGATTGTCGGCAATTGCATTATAATGAATGTCTATTATAAGAAGGTTGCAAAATTAAATGTTGGTAAGTTCTGGTTGGAAATATTGAAAATGTTACCGGGTATTATTCTGTCGTTATGTGCAGGCTACGCTATAAGGTTTATAAAACTTCCAAATGTATGGGTTAATTTGTTTGTTCACATTACTTTATTTGTTGTGATATACTCAATTTGTTGTTATTTTCTTGTTTTGAATGAATATGAAAAATCTATAATTTTTAAAATTGGCAACAAATTTAAAAAATAGTACTGACGCACTTAAAAAGGAGCAATTTTATGTCGCTATTTAACGGAAAAACTTTGATGATTACAGGAGGAACGGGAAGTTTCGGCAACGCCGTTTTAAATCGTTTCTTAAAAACAGATATCGGCGAAATCAGAATTTTCTCGAGAGACGAGAAAAAACAGGACGATATGCGTCACGAGTTTCAGGCTAAAATGCCCGAAGTCGCAGACAAAATTAAGTTTTACATAGGCGACGTCCGCGACCTTCAATCGGTCAAGAACGCTATGCACGGCGTTGACTACATTTTCCACGCCGCCGCACTAAAACAGGTTCCGTCTTGCGAATTCTTCCCCATGGAAGCCGTCCGCACGAACGTTATCGGCACGGACAACGTGCTTACCGCCGCTATCGAAGAGG
Organism: uncultured Clostridia bacterium; assembly: GCA_937920115.1. Taxonomy (GTDB): domain Bacteria; phylum Bacillota; class Clostridia; order Christensenellales; family Borkfalkiaceae; genus UBA10281. The sequence goes on along the minus strand of CALGVF010000153.1, from coordinate 425 downwards.
GCGTTAAGTCGGTTATTTGTCTTTCGACGGATAAAGCCGCTTACCCTATCAACGCTATGGGTATTACTAAGGCAATAGAGGAGAAAGTGGCGGTCGCGAAGTCGAGAAACAGCGGTAAAACGAAAATCTGCTGCACTCGCTACGGCAATGTGATGTGCAGCCGCGGCAGCGTCATTCCGCTGTTCATCGAGCAGATCAAGGCGGGCAGGCCCATCACCATCACCGATCCCAACATGACCCGTTTCCTGATGAATCTAGACGAAGCGGTGGAACTGGTTCTGTTCGCCTTCCAGAACGCGAACCCCGGCGATCTGTTCATTCAGAAGGCGGACGCGTCCACTATTGGCGATCTGGCCAAGGCCGTCCAGCGGCTTTTTGGGGACACGGGCACCCACCTGATCGGCACCCGTCACGGGGAAAAGCTT
>CALGVF010000152.1 GCA_937920115.1 uncultured Clostridia bacterium | reverse complement strand
ACGGCTTTAAACAAATACGTTCACGCAGATAAAAACGGCATAATTAAATTCAAAGCCAAAGTATATGCGGGGTGGTCGGGTTTTAATATAATAGCCGACGGAGGTTATCTCGGCATAAGCGGCGGCGTAAGTACGAGCGACGATTGGTTTACCGTTACGATAAATACTGCAAGCGGCGAAATAGTCGTTTACGATAAAAACGGAGATGTAAGAGACCTCGATACGAAGAATTATACGCCTACGGCGACGACTCTTGCGAATATCAAATTGAGCGTGTCGGACGGAACTTCAAACGTATTAACGTTCGACCTTGCGGCGGTTTCGAGTAAAAAAAAATTTAAGATAACGGGAATAGCCGTTTCAAGCGAATACGCCCCGTCCGCAACCTCTCGTAACGAGGACGACAGAGTGTATAAATACGCGGTCGAAGAACTTGCGGAACTGTATTCGGAGTTGACGGGAGACGCTTTGGAAGTGTCTTACGTCGGCAGTTTGTCCGAACTCGATACGGATAAAAGATACTTCGTATTGGGTTCGGCTCTCGCCGAAGATAAGGGGTTTTCTCTCGACGGACTTACTACCGATACGGGGTATATCGTTAAGAAAAAATCAGGTAACGTTTATCTTTACGGAAAAACGGGATATGGCGTGTTAAACGCCTTATACGAGGCTTTTTCGCAGGCGTTCGGTCTCGAATTTTACACCGATACCGTCTATACCTACGACAGCGGAGAGTTCGATTACGATAAAATCGAAGATACCCTTTTCAACCCGTCTATCGATTATAATTGGGCGAGCGGCGAAATGGAGTATATTCCCGAAGGGGAGTCTCAGCCGAATTGGAAATATCAGCACAGGCTCGGATACGTGAATTCGTGGCAGATAAGGGGCGGCGAGTTTCATAACTTCCTTACGGTATTACCGAAAGAAACTTACGGAGCGGCTCACCCGAATTGGTATACTACCGCGACGAATTTAGGCGGAGCGTCGTTCGACACTCTTTCGCTCGCTTACGGGTTGGAAGCGGCTGATAACGACGCTATGGCTACCGCGGTTGCGGACTACGTCTACGATTATATAACCGAACAGGCGGCGAATTACGTTGAAAAGCAAACGTTCGTTTTCGGTCAGCCCGACAGTTGGGGTTGGTCGAACAGCAGTTATTCGCAGGCGATTAAAAACAAATACGGAGCGTATTCCGCGGAGTACATTCTATTTATGAATAAAGTCGCGAAAATTCTCGACGATAAATATACCTTCGGCAGAAGATTGGAACTTACTTTGCTCGTATATAACGCGACTTTGGAAGCCCCCTCGTACAGCGACGACTTGAAGTTTTATAACGGCGACGAGATTTATATGGGGATAATCTACGCCCCTATCGAGTCGAACTTATATTTGAGTCTCGACAGTACGGTGAGCGGCTTTTCCGAACATAACGAGGTGGGAGATGCCTACGCTTCGGTTTACGGTAGAACAAATCAGTATTACTACAATCAACTTCTTGAATGGAAAAAGTTTTTAAATGGCGGAGAACTCTCGGTTTTCTATTATTCGGCACATTATGACAACTATTTCGTTCCTCTCGATTCGGTCACGAATATGGGGGAGAAATACAAGTTTTTTGCGGATAACGGAGTTAAACATATCTACAATCTCGGACAGGCGAACGACGACGTTCATACCGATTGGTACGCTTTAAAGACCTATATGGGCAAGAAATACGCGGAAAACGCAGCGAGAAAGGACGCGGACGAGTTGATTCTGAATTTCTGTAAGGCATACTACGGAGCGGCGGGCGAGATAATGTACGAACTTTATAAAGCCGAAGTTTCGCAGTATAAAGTCGCTTCCGACTATTGGATAAAACAGAAAGGCGGAGACCCGACGGGCGGACACCTTATAAGGAATTACCTTTTCAATGAAAACTGTTGGGGCGGAAACGCGAATTTGCTTCTCGGTTGGTACGGAAAAATCGAAAACGCCTTAGCGGCGGTCGAAAGCGGTTCGGAATATTATAACCGAGTTAAAGTCGAAGGGCTTAACATAAGATATCTGCTTGCGGGCGTATTCAAGAACACTACGAAAGGTACGATGAGCGATATAGCCGCCGACGCGAGAAGTCTCGGAATAGACAGATTCGCCGAGGGCAACGCGTACACTACGGACGGTAAATACGATAATTCGGGCAAAATAGAAGATTTAAATTAAAAAAATGAACAAAGATTTTATATGGGGCGTCGCCACGTCGGCTTATCAGATAGAGGGAGCCGAAAACGATGGCGGCAGAGGCGAAAGTATTTGGGATAGTAAGTATACGAAAGGTAAAGTTCTCGGCGATATGAACGGGAGCGTCGCGTGCGACCATTACCATAGATGCGAAGAAGACGTCGCGTTGCTGAAAAAACTCGGTATTAAAAATTACAGGTTTTCCGTGAGTTGGCCGAGGATTATGCCGAGCGGCAAAGGCGAGGTCAACGCGGAAGGCGTTGAGTTCTATAAAAACCTCGTTAATCGACTTATAGACGCGGATATTACGCCTTGGGTTACGATATATCATTGGGATTTGCCTCGTAAACTCTTTGAAGAGGGCGGTTTTTTAAACGATAAAATAAGCGATTATTTCGCCGAATACGCAAAGACGGTGGTCGAGATTTTCGGAGATAAAGTAACGAATTATTTTATTTTCAAC
>CALGVF010000151.1 GCA_937920115.1 uncultured Clostridia bacterium | reverse complement strand
CGTCTGCCACCTCTCCCGTTTCATCGGGAGAGCCGACCCCAAAGGGGAAAGCAAGAAAAGGAAATTATTGCCCGTTCGTTGTGAGAGATACGCCGTCTATAAGCCGCCCGTGAAAGGATAGTTTCGCGTATTCCGCTTTGTCGCCGTATAAAAGAAGTATCTCGTCGTCCGACCTGTGACACGGCGGCGGCAGAGCCGCCGAAAATTCGCCGAAAAACCCTCTGAGGTCTCTCGTCCGAGGGCGTAGCGACGGGGCGAGAAAATCGGCTACGTTCTTGCCGAGTTGCAATTCTTCAAAAAACGCGTACGGAAGCAGACAGTCGGGGACGGAGAATAACTCTCTGCCCCTTTTTATTTCGGCTTTTCTGATTTTTACGCTTTCGCCGAATTGCCAATACGAAGTCACGACGTGTTTTAGAGCGTCGTTTTTTAATTCCGTGATTATCGCTTCGTCGCCCTTCGCCGAGTATTCGTCGCATTCTCGACATAAAACCGTCTTGATTTTCTTTCCGAGTTTAAAACCTATCGCTATCGTTTTTTTCTCGGTCAGAAATACGAGCAGATAGTTGTTTCCGTTCACGCAGGCTTTTTCGAGTTCGGCGGAAGTCGGTTTAAAGGCAAGCCCCCCCGTCTTTTTATCGCCGTTTGCCGTCACCGATATTTTGACCCCGTTTTCTACGTAAACCGATACTTCCGCAACAAAATCGGGGTACTCGACTTGCTTGAAAAATATCGATTCGTACTCGGAAACGATTTGTCTTTTAAAATTCGGAATAATCAAAAAAGCCCCGTATAAGTCGATTATCGAAGCGTTTTCGCATTTATCGCCCGCATTTTCTTTCCACTCTAAGCACACGGGAACGTAGTTCGAGGAAAAGGGGATAAACTCGATAAGCCCCTTTTCGGAGGGCATAATCGAGTAGTTTTCCGAGGCTTTTCCTATATATCTCCCGTTGAATTTCACCGCACAGGGCACCGAAGATAAAAAGTATAAGTACATTTTAAGGTTTCTCCGTTAAATTATACTCGAAATTTTTTGCGAATATGTATTTTAATCGCTTTTGCGGTCAATAATGCTCGTATGTCAGACAAGAATAATACGAACCATGGTCTAACGACGTATTTTTGACTAATACTTTGTTCTGCTCGCGGCTTATACATCAAGTATTAAGCCGTTCGCACGCCTTGTCCGGCATTTGCAAAAAACGGAGGGACTTATGAGCAAAATCAATGAAAGCGAACTGAAAAAATTGTTTACGGAAGCGGAAAAGGCTAAAAATTCGGGAACGAGTCTCGGAAAGGTGTTCGAGACTATCGCAGCCGAAACGGGCAGGGCGAAAGGAAGCGTAAGAAACGCCTATTATTCGACCTTAAAAAAATCACAGTCGGACGAAAGACTGAAAAAGAACGTTTTAGGAAATAAAACGTTCAGCGTTACCCCTATAATATGCTTTAACGACGACGAAACGGATAAAATTATTCGCGAAATACTGTCGGGAGCGACTTTCGGAAAGTCGGTAAGGCGTATGACGAGGGAAATGGCGAAAGACGAAAGGGAAGCGTTGCGGTTTCAGAACAAATACCGAAACGCTTTAAGGTGCGACCGTCCGAGGGTGGAACGGATACGAAGCGAACTCAAAAGAGAGGTCGGAAGATGCTACGACCCTTACGAGAAAAAGAGGGGTAAAGACTTGCTCTTGGAGAAGTTAAAAGGCGAGATAAACGCCTTATACGAGAGGATAGCGAAAAAAGCGAGAGACGAAAACCGACTTTTAAAAGAGGAATTGAGGCGGTGTCGTGAGGAGTTAAGTAAGAAGCCATTAGAGAGTTGAACTAATCGAGCCTTAAAGCCGTCTTTTTTGCCCCTTGCGGCAAATCTTTGTTTGAAGTACGGCAAGTACGTCTGCACAAACCTTTACCACAATGGTCTAAAAAATACGACTTTAAGGTGCGAAGCATTTTAACGGCGATAAATTTAGGAAAATCAAGGCAAACGAACGCCGTCATACTTGGCGTATTACAAGAGAGTTTAACGCCGATTTTACAAATTTTTCGCCGTTAAAACTTGATTAGTTCAACTCTCTAATGGCTTACGACAGCGGCGAGGAGTCCGAAAATATCTCGAAAGCGGAAAAGTTTTTCGCCGTTTCCGAGACGGACGGCAAAAAAATATAACTAATATATAAAAACTGCCGAATTTGAATTGACAAAATCTCCCGAATTGTATAAAATGTATGTGTTTATTTTTATACTCTCTCTATGCCTGCGGGTAACTCTGCGGTCGAAAGAGTATAAACATTACTAAAATTTGGGAGCAATTACTATGAAGAACAGAAAGTTTTTAGGCGTATTCTCTTTTCTTTTGAGCGTATGTCTTTTGTTCGCGACTTTGCCGTTTGTTTCCGCAAACGCAGACGGAGAGGGAACGCCCGAGCAGGCGAAAGTCAAAGTTTACGAGGCTGAATCGTGCAAAATCGAGAGACTCGACCTCGGCGACGTTAAAGTCGAAGTCGGCGATAATTCGCTTATTTCCAAGGGCTTGACCGTGAAAAAAGGCGAGACCGAAGTTAAAGTTTACGTTGACGGAACGATAAATACGGAAACCGATAAATGTTGGGTCGTAGTTTCGGGAAACGACAGCGATACCGAGAAGAAAGTAACCGCTATAAAATTCGATACTTTAAAGGACGGCG
>CALGVF010000150.1 GCA_937920115.1 uncultured Clostridia bacterium | reverse complement strand
TTGACTTTTCATAGCTGGTCTTTGGGGAGAGTGGATTTTGAGAGCGGAGCGAGCAAAAGACGAGAGAGGTCTTACACGTTAAAGTCATTTCGAGCGTTTAACTTGCTTTCATTTTGACCTCTATCGTCAACTTCGTTGACACTTCGCCTCGGCGGCGGACGCCCCCTCTCCGTCAGACTTCGTCTGACACCTTCGCCTACGCGGCGGACGCGCCCCTTTTGTCGCTTTGCGACATTTTCCCCGTTTCATCGGGGACATTTACCCGTTTCATCGGGAGAGCATGCCCCAAAGGGGAAAGCAAGAAGAGATAGAAGAAAACGAGACTTTAAGGAAAGCAAGAAGAGTTAGAAGAAAGGATAGAATAAAAACGAGACTTTAAGGAAAGTGAGAGAAGTTAGAAGAGAAAAAACTTGCTCCTTTGTTATACATACAAGTATTTACCATATGTATAATACGGGAAAAGAAAAAGCGGAATGAAATAATTTAAAAAAATTTGCGAAAAACGGTTGACAACGGAAAAAGCGTGTGCTAAGATATGTACGATGAATCTTTAAAGGCGATACAGAGATATCGGCAAGATCGGTGATTTTATTACTAAGCGTTTACAACGCCTTGCCGCTATGCGACAGGGCGTATTTTTTATGTCAAGCGGTAGTTCTGAAATGCCCGAGAGATTCAAAAATAATCTGAGCCGACTAAGAAATCGGCACAAAGGAGAAATGTTATGAAACTCATTTATGGCATTAAGGACAGACCTTCGTTCGGTAAGAACTTAGTCTTCGCATTCCAGCAGATGATAGCGATTATGGCGGCTACCTTGCTCGTTCCCATTCTCGTATCTTCCGCAGGACTTAAATGCGACCCCGCAGCCGCGCTTTTCGGAGCGGGTGCAGGCACTATCGTGTACTTGCTTTTCACAAGATTTAAAAGCCCCGTGTTCCTCGGCTCTTCGTTCACCTTCCTCGGAGCCCTTCAGGCGGTTGCCGTTCAGAACTACGGATACTGGGGACTGATTATCGGCGTTGCGTTCGCCGGTCTCGTTTACGTCGTAATCGCTCTTATAATCAAATTGGTAGGTTCGGCGTGGATAAAGAAACTTCTTCCTCACGTTATAATCGGACCCGTTCTTGCGATTATCGGTCTTTCCCTCTCGGGAACGGCGGCTAACTGGATTATGTCCAACGGCGGACAGCACTTAGTCGGAACTATCGTCGATTTAAACGGAAACGTGAGCAACAATATGGCTTCCGATTACAGTCTCTGGTTCGTTCTTACCGGTCTCGTAACTTTCGTAGCGATAGTACTCGCTTCGGTTAAAGGCGGAAAGAACATAAGGCTTATCCCCTTTATCGTAGGTATCGGCGCGGGTCTTGTGTTTGCGATACTTCTTTCCTGCATAGGTCTTCTTACGGACTACAAGGCAATGCAGATAGTAGATTTCACTCCTATAAAGGAATGTTTCTCCCCCATCAGATTCCAGAGTTTCTTCGATTATCCTAAATTCACGTTTATCGAAGCGATTAAACAGGGCAAAACCGAACAACTCAACGGCGCGGCAATCGGAAACCTTGCGGTTCTCTTCGTACCTATCGCGGTTGTCGAACTCGCTCAGCATATCTCGGATCACGAAAACCTTTCGAGTATCGTAGAAAAAGACCTTCTCGAAGACCCCGGTCTTCACAACACTCTTCTTGGCGACGGCGTAGGCTCGGCTGTAGGCGCGTTCTTCGGCGGCTGTGCCAACACGACTTACGGAGAATCCATAAGTTGCGTAGCCCTCTCCAAAAATGCTTCGACCTACACGATACTTGCGACTGCCGTGATGTGTATGCTCGTATCGTTCGTATCTCCGTTCGTAGCGATCATCAACATGATTCCGAAATGCGTAATGGGCGGCGCGTGCATAGCGATGTACGGCTTCATCTCGGTAAGCGGACTTCAGATGCTCAAAGACGTTGACCTTTCCGACCACAGAAACCTTTACCCCGTCGCGGCAATACTCGTTATCGGTATCGGCGGCGTAACGCTTAACTTCGGAACGAACAAACTTACGGGCGGCGCGCTTATTCAGATAACCGCTCTCGCTCTTGCAATGGCTGTCGGTATAATCGTAAACTACATAACTCACAGCGGAAAAAACAACGAAGCGGACGTAGAAGAAGAAAAGCCCGAATCGGTCGTAACCGACTGACGGACTGAATTGACAGACTGATAGAAAATCTAAACCCGCCGCGAAAGGCGAACGCCTTTCGCGGCGGGTTTTGCAAGAATACGTTTCCGAGATTTTACGGGGGATACGCTTCGGCGGTTTTTATAAAAACACGATTTCGGAAAATTTCGGAAGAAAATTATTTATATCCTTGAAAAATCACGGCAAAAGTGATATAATGAAAAAAACGCATAAAACGCATAAAACGTTTGAGAGGTAAAACTATGCAGGACTATATGAAAAACGTAACTTTAATGGACCACCCGCTTATCGCGCATAAGATAACGCACCTTTGCGACGTTACGACGAACACTAAGGAATTTCGCGAAATCGTATCGGAAATAGCAATGCTTATGGGTTACGAGGCGTTCAGAGACCTTCCCACGCAGGACGTGGAAATACAGGCTCCGCTTTCCAAATTCAAATCGCCCGTAATAACCGAACCTATCGCGATAGTTCCCATTTTAAGGGCGGGACTCGGAATGGTAGACGGTCTGACCGCTCTTTTCCCGACGGCTAAAATAGGTCATATAGGCTTGTACCGCGACGAAGAAACGTTGGAGCCGCACGAGTACTATTGCAAACTTCCGAAAGATTGCATAGACGGAACGTGCATAGTCGTTGACCCCGCTCTTGCGACGGGCGGCAGCGCAAAAGCGGCAATCGACTTCATTAAGGAAAGGGGATATAAGAAGATTAAACTCCTTTCGCTCATAGCCGCTCCCGAGGGAGTAAAGAGAGTTGCGACCGCTCACCCCGACGTGCATATTTACGTCGCTCATTACGCAGACGCTCCGCTTAACGAACACGGATACATAGTCACGGCGTTCGGCGACGCGGGCGACAGAATATTCGGCACCAAATAAAAAACTCGGATAAATAAAATCGGCAAATAAAAAAGGACGAATTAAATTTCGTCCTCGGTGAAAACCTCGAAGCCTTCCGCCATAAGCATTTCGGCGGTAAGTCCGTTTCCCTGTTTTTTGCCGCCCGTAAACGTACCGTCGTAGATAACGCCTTTACCGCATGACGGACTGTTGGCTTTAAGCACGCAGTAATCGACGGCGTTGTCTTTCGCAACCTGAACGGCGATTTTCGCCCCCCTCGTATATTCTTCGGTCACGTCGACTCCGACGTCCGAAATAATCTTGTCTCCGACCCTTTCGGCGGGGTGACGGGGAGTGGGGAGTCCGCCGAGTTGTTCGGGACAGACGGGTATTAAAACGTTGTCTTTGCCGAGTTTAGCGACTTTTTCGTTATAACAACTGTCGCCTTTATATCGGCATACGTTGCCGTAAAGGCAGCCGCTTACGAGAATTTTTTTCATATTCCTATCCTTTGAGTATTCGTTAGTTACAGTTTAACACAACGGAACCGAAAAGGCAACGGATATAAAGAAAATATAAAGAAATTTAACGGGGAAAACCCGCAAAGAGAGGAAAAATATTATGAAGGAATATAAAAACGTACACATTTTAGACCACCCGCTTATCCGCCACAAAGTAGCGATAATAAGGGACAAAGACACTTCGACAAAGCAGTTCAGAGAAGTGATAAGCGAAATTGCGACTCTTATGGCATTCGAGGCGTTCAAGGAAGTTCCCACGCAGAAAATAATGGTCGAAACGCCGCTCGAAACGGTCGAACAGACGGTAGTTAAGGAAAACTCGATAGCGGTGGTACCTATTTTGAGAGCGGGACTCGGAATGGTCGACGGAATACTCACTCTTTTCCCCGCGGCGAAAGTCGGACATATCGGTATGTACCGTAACGAAGAGACTTTGGAACCGCAGGAATACTATTGCAAACTTCCCGTAGGAATCGAAGATAAGGTCGTAATGCTCGTAGACCCGATGCTTGCGACGGGCGGCAGCGCGTGCGACGCGATAACGCTTTTAAAGAAACGCGGTTGCAAGCGTATCAAGTTCCTTGCGATAATCGGAGCCCCCGAGGGAGTAGAAAAAGTACATTCGGAGCACCCCGACGTAGAGATATACGTATCGACGCTTGACAGATGTTTGAACGAGAACGGATATATACTTCCCGGACTCGGCGACGCGGGCGACAGAATATTCGGAACGAAATAATATAGAAGCGGGCTGTCGCAAGTTTTAAAAAACTTGCGACAGCCCGTGTTTCGTTTTTTAAAACCGATGCGAGTATCTAAAAGTTTTTTGATGCGGGACGCCGCCTTAAAGTCGTCGTCCCCTACGGTAAAACTATAAACACGGGACGTCGCCTTAAAGTCGCCGTCCCCTACGCCGCAAGGCAAATATAACTGCGATAGCAATATAACTTTGCAAAGCAAAATATAACTTCCGCAAGGAAATATCACTTGTACGTTTTTACTCGCATTGCTTGCTGTTATGCTCTCTCGATAAAATAAATGGCAGACAAAGCCCGCTAACTATTCTTGCTTTCCCCTATGGGGAGAGTGGATTTTGCGAGCCTGCGAGCAAAAGACGAGAGAGGTCTCTCTTTGAAAATATTGCGAGTATTTATATTGTTTGCGTTACAGACCTCTATCGTCTTGACTTCCATTTCATTCCGTCAAGCCACTTTCCCCAGGGGGGAAAGCAAGATATATGACGGGGAAAGCAAGGAAATAATTTTTAATGAAATATGTGTGTTTGCAAGAATAGAGCCGCCCGAAAATCACTTCGGAAATTTTTTTAAATTGTTCTCGAAAAACCTTTAAAATCGTTTGACAATTTATTCGTCGCGTAGTATTATTGTTTACGTTTTTTGAATACGGCTTTCGGGGCGAATTTTTTTTAGGAACTTTCGGGTTTCTAAAAAAAAACGCCCTTTTTGATTTTCTAAGGCTCCGAGAGCGGCAATTATGGCAATAAAAACCCATAATTGTGGTAAAAAATACTAAAATTCGTCAAGGGTAATCTAAGGGGCGAATTTTTCGAGGCAAAAAGAAACACAAGAGGAATTATGACAAAATACGTTTTCGTTACGGGAGGAGTCGTTTCGGGACTCGGCAAAGGAATAGTCGCGGCGTCTCTCGGCAGACTTTTAAAACTCAGAGGTTACAAGGTCGCGGCTCAGAAACTCGACCCTTATATGAACGTTGACCCCGGCACTATGAACCCCATTCAGCACGGTGAGGTATACGTTACGGAAGACGGAGCGGAGACCGACCTCGACCTCGGTCACTACGAGAGATTTATAGACGAAAATCTCAACAAGTATTCCAACCTTACTTCGGGAAAGGTGTTCTCGAAAGTAATAGAAAAGGAACGCAGGGGCGAATACCTCGGTCAGACCGTTCAGATTATCCCCCACGTTACCAACGAGACCAAACATTTCATACGCAAGAACGCCGAAGTCACCAAAGCCGACGTCGTAATCACCGAAATCGGCGGCACGATAGGCGATATAGAATCAGCCCATTTCTTAGAGGCGATAAGACAGTATTCCACGGACGTGGGCAGAGAAAATTGCCTGTTTATCCACGTTTGTCTCGTTCCTTACGTTTCGGGTTCGGACGAATACAAGACCAAACCCACTCAGCACAGCGTTAAGGAACTTCAATCGCTCGGTATTCACCCCGACGTGATAGTAACCCGTTCGGACGGCGATATAGGCGAAGATTTAAGAAAGAAAATCGCCCTTTTCTGCAACGTAAAACCCGATTGCGTAATTTCCGACGTGACTATGGACTGCCTCTATCAGACCCCCATTATGTTGCATAAAAACGGACTCGATACGGTCGTTTGCAGAGAACTCAAACTTCGCGGCAAACTCGATTTGAAACCGTGGAAAGACCTCATAAAGAGAATAAACGGCAGAAAAAAGAGAGTTACGGTCGCTTTGGTCGGCAAATACGTTAAACTTCACGATTCGTACCTTTCGGTAGTCGAAGCGTTGTATTCGGCGGGCTACGAAAACGGCTGCTTCGTCGATATCAAATGGGTTGACAGTGAAGAAGTCGACGCAGGCACTGCGGACGAGTTCTTCGGCGACGTGGACGGAATAATCGTTCCGGGCGGCTTCGGTTCGAGAGGCATCGAGGGGATGGTTGAAACTTGCAGATACGCGAGAGAACACGATATTCCGTATTTCGGAATATGCCTCGGAATGCAGATAATGGTAATGGAGTTCGCCCGCAACGTGGCGGGACTCGACGGAGCGATTTCGGGCGAGTTCGACGAAAACGCGAAATATAAAGTAATAGACCTTATGCCCGACCAACAGGGAGTGGTTCCCAAGGGCGGCACCATGAGACTCGGCAGTTATCCGTGCGAAGTAAAGAAAGGCACGACCCTTTACGAGTGCTACGGCGAAGAACATATAGCGGAGAGACACCGCCACAGATACGAGTTCAATAACGAGTTCCGACAGCGACTTTCCGACGCGGGACTCGTTCTGTCGGGAATATCGCCCGACGGCAGAATAGTCGAAACGGTAGAATTGAAGGGCGACAAGTTCTTTTTGGGAGCGCAGTTCCACCCCGAGTTTAAATCTCGTCCGAACAGAGCGCACCCGCTCTTTAAAGGCTTTATAAAGTCTTGTCTTGAATAAACTTACATTTTACGCGAGGAAAAATTTTATGAATAAAAATCCCTTAGAATTATTTGCAAACGACGTCTTTACCGACGAGGAAATGAAAAAACGCGTCTCGGATAAAGCGTACGACGATTATAAAAAAACGTTGGAGGACGGCACGCCTCTCGGGCTTTCCACCGCAGACGAAGTGGCGAAAGCCATGATGGATTGGGCGATGGAAAAAGGAGCGACCCATTACACGCATTGGTTTCAGCCTATGACGGGCGTTACCGCCGAAAAGCACGAGGCGTTCATAGAACCCGACGGCAAGGGCGGAGCGATTACCAAATTCTCGGGCAAAGCCCTCGTCAAGGGCGAACCCGACGCTTCGAGTTTCCCGAGCGGCGGACTTCGTTCCACGTTTGAAGCGAGAGGTTACACGGCGTGGGACCCGTCGTCCAAAGCGTTCGTCAAAGACGGTTCGCTTTATATCCCGACGGTGTTCTGTTCTTACGGCGGCGAGTCGCTCGATAAGAAAACGCCCCTTTTGAAAAGTATAGACGCCCTTAATACTCAGACTCTCAGAATACTTAAACTCTTCGGCGAAAAGGACGTAAAGAAAGTCGTTCCGACGGTCGGAGCGGAGCAGGAGTATTTCCTTATAGACAAGTCGGTCTACGAAAAGAGACTCGACCTCGAAACGTGCGGCAGAACGCTTTTCGGAGCGAACCCGCCTAAAGGTCAGGAACTCGACGACCATTATTTCGGAAAAATCAAGAGAAGAGTACGCGAGTATATGGCGGACCTCGACGAGGAACTTTGGAAACTCGGCGTTTACGCTAAAACGAAGCACAACGAAGTCGCTCCCGCTCAGCACGAACTCGCCTGCGTTTATACGCCCGCGAACGACGCTCTCGACCACAATCAGATAGTTATGTCCGTGATGAAAACGGTTGCGAACCGCCACGGAATGGTATGCCTGCTTCACGAAAAACCGTTCGACGGAATAAACGGAAGCGGCAAGCACAACAACTGGTCCATGTCAACGGATACGGGCAAAAACCTTCTCGAACCGGGCGACCACCCCGAAAACAATCCCGAATTTTTACTGTTTCTGACTGCGGTTATAGTCGCCGTGGACAAGTATCAGGATCTTCTCAGAATTTCCGTCGCTTCCGCGGGCAACGACCACAGACTCGGAGCGAACGAAGCCCCGCCGGCGGTAGTTTCCATGTTTATCGGCGAGGAACTCGAAAGTATCCTCACGGCGATAGAGAGCGGGGCGAAATACAGCGAGATTAAGAGCGAAGAACTTAAACTCGCGGGCGGTATTATTCCCAAGATAAACAAGGACAAGACGGACAGAAACAGAACTTCGCCGTTCGCGTTCACGGGCAACAAATTCGAGTTCCGTATGGTCGGCTCGGATATGTCCATAGCCTGCTCGAACATAATAATCAACACGATAGTGGCGGACGCCCTCAAAGACTTCGCGGACGAACTCGAAAAATCTTCCGACGTTTTAAAGACGGTGACTTCGATTATCGCAAAGAATTTCAAAGAGCATAAGAGAATAGTGTTCAACGGCAACAACTATTCGGACGAATGGCTCGAAGAGGCGGCAAGAAGAGGGCTGTTAAATTACAGAACGACCGCCGACGCATTGCCGCATTATATAGACGAAAAGAATATCGAATTGTTTGCCCGTCACAACGTGCTTTCCGAAACGGAAATGAGGAGCAGATACGAAATTCTCCTCGATAACTATATCAAGAAAGTCGAAGTCGAGACCAAGACTATGATTAAAATGTCGAGAAGGGAGATTATACCTGCGGCGGTCAAGTATTCCGATACGCTCGCGAGCGGACTTTCGGCTAAGGCGGCGATAGGTATTGATATAACGAAATCTGCGGATAATCGACTTATAGGCAGACTTGACAAGTTATTGGATAAACTTTTAAAGGAAACGGAGAAACTCGAAAACGACTTCAAGAAAGTCGGAAGCAAAGGCGATATGCTCGCTCATGCGGAATATCTGAGAGACGTGATTATTCCCGATTCGGAGAAACTGAGAAAATCTGCGGACGAACTCGAAACGCTCGTTGGAAAAGCCGATTGGGCGTTCCCGACGTACGAGGATATTCTTTCGAGCGTAGCGGAGTAAGAAGAGTTATATTGCCTGACGGCAGTGATATTTGCCTTGCGGCATAATTTATGACCTCTCTCGTCGCTTCGAGCCACTCTCCCCAAAGGGGAAAGCGAGTCGGATTAGATTTAATAAGACCAACACGGTTTAAGACGCTTCACCGTTAACTATTGAATACTTTTTTAGTTGAAAAAAATTCACAAATAAACTAAATAGTCTTGCTTTCCCCTTTGGGGAGAGTGGCTCGAAGAGCCGAGAGAGGTCAATCGTTGCCGAGGCGAAGTGGCGACGTAGCCGTCGATATAGGTCGGGAAACGTAAGAATTTTGATATACGAAATCATTTTATTTCCCGCAACTTCGTCGCCTCGGACAAGCGTTAAATTTTTCTCGTATTTTTTTCAAATAACGATTGTAAATTGCGTTTTTTTGTGTTATAATGAGTAAGAAATCATTTTTGGAGGAATATTTATGCAATATTCAAACGAAGTAAAGGATATGGTATGCGTTGCCAAAGGACCTAAACACGGTCCCGCACCCATTCCCGAAGAGGGACTTTGGGTTGAGGCGAAGCAGATTACCGACATAAGCGGCTTCACTCACGGCGTGGGTTGGTGCGCTCCGCAGCAAGGCGCGTGCAAACTTTCGCTCAACGTTAAAAAAGGCGTTATCGAAGAGGCTCTTATCGAGACTATCGGCTGTTCGGGTATGACCCATTCCGCCGCTATGGCTTCCGAGATTCTTCCCGGCAAGACCATTCTCGAAGCCCTCAATACCGACCTCGTATGCGACGCGATTAACACCGCTATGAGAGAACTTTTCTTGCAGATAGTTTACGGTCGTACTCAGTCGGCGTATTCGGACGACGGTCTCGTTATCGGCGCGGGTCTCGAAGACCTCGGTAAAGGACTTCGTTCGCAGGTCGGCACTATGTACGGCACGAAAGAAAAGGGTACGAGATACCTCGAAATGGCTGAGGGTTACGTTACGAGAATGGCTCTCGACGAAGATATGCAGGTTATCGGTTACGAGTTTATCTCGCTCGGCAAAATGACCGATTTCATCAAGAAAGGTCTCTCGCCGAACGAAGCGTACGAAAAGGCTAAGGGTCACTACGGCAGATTCGAGAACGCTTACAAATATATAGACCCGAGAAAAGAGTAAGGAGGAGACGAAAATGGCTTTATTTGAAGGATATGAAAGAAGAATAGATAAAATCAACGCCGTTTTGAAAGAATACGGCATCTCTTCCGTCGAAGAATGTAAAAAAATCTGCCTCGACAAGGGCGTAGATTGCGACGACATCGTAAGAAGCACTCAGCCGATTTGCTTCGAGAACGCAGTATGGGCGTACACCGTAGGCGCGGCTATCGCTATTAAGAGCGGAGTTAAAAAGGCTGCCGACGCGGCTACCAAAATCGGCGTAGGACTTCAATCGTTCTGTATTCCCGGTTCGGTTGCTGACAACAGAAAAGTAGGTCTCGGACACGGCAACCTCGGAGCGATGCTCCTTTCGGACGATACCGATTGCTTCTGCTTCTTGGCAGGTCACGAGTCGTTCGCCGCTGCGGAAGGAGCGATTAAGATTGCTCTTAACGCAAATACGGTAAGAACCAAACCTTTAAGAGTTATTCTTAACGGTCTCGGCAAGGACGCGGCTATGATTATTTCGAGAATCAACGGCTTCACTTACGTTGAAACTACTTTCGACCCGTACACCGAAAAGGTTACGGTCGTTTACGAGAAACCGTATTCGGACGGACCGAGAGCGAAAGTTAAATGCTACGGAGCGGACAACGTTCCCGAAGGCGTAGCGATAATGAAACTCGAAAACGTAATGGTATCCATTACGGGTAACTCGACCAACCCGACGAGATTCCAACACCCCGTCGCAGGCACCTACAAGAAATGGTGCGTAGAGAACGGCAAAAAATATTTCTCGGTTGCTTCGGGCGGCGGCACGGGCAGAACGCTCCACCCCGACAATATGGCTGCGGGACCGTCTTCTTACGGTATGACCGACACTATGGGCAGAATGCACTCGGACGCTCAGTTCGCGGGTTCTTCGTCCGTACCGGCTCACGTTGAAATGATGGGACTTATCGGAATGGGTAACAACCCGATGGTCGGAGCGACGGTAGCGGTTGCGGTTGCGGTCGAAAAGGCAATGAACAAATAATTCCCGTCGAGGGTACTCCTTATTATATAATAATGAAAGCGGTGGATAGTCTCCGAAGATTTATATACAATATGTAATAGGGAATAAATACTAAATACAAACGAAACGAGGCGAGCGGAAACATTCGTGTTTCCGCTCGCCTTTTGTGTTCTGTTCCAAAGTTATATTGCCTACGGCAGTGATATTGCCTACGGCAGTGATATTGCCTACGGCAGTGATATTGCCTACGGCGGTGATATTTGCCTTACGGCGTAGGGGACGACGCCCTCGGCGTCCCGAGAAACGGAAGTGGTATTTTACCTCGCGTAGTTATATTTGCCTTGGGCGAAGCCTGTAATCTTTCTTGCTTTCCCCTTTGGGGCAGGCTCTCCCGATGAAACGGGAGAGGTGTCAGACGGAGTCAGACGGAGAGGGGGCGTCCGCCGCCGAGGTGAAGTGTCTTTTGCGAGCAAAGCGAGAAAAAGACGAGAGAGGTAAAAACCGTATAATTTATCTTAATAAACACAATATATAGTGCTTGAAAAACGCCTGCTCTGAATATTTAGTTCATAATTAAAATTGCCGAAAAACACGGGAAAAGCGGTGAAAAAATATTTTAAATTTTTTTTCAAAAACTTGTGAAAAACAGTTGACAAAGATAAATATAAAGTGGTAAGATATGCGAGCCACTCAGGTGAGGGCTTACAAAAACGACGTTGTTCGGTCGGTCAAAAAATTTTAAAAAACATTGAAAAATGTTGAAAAAATGCTTGACAAACGATAGAGCAATGTGGTATGATGTGTAGGCTGTCGTGAGACGGTGCTCATGGCAAACGGAAGTTTGCCGACGAAGATTAAAAACTGAATAGAAGGAAATGAATTGAAACAAACGACGAATACGAAAAGTGTTCATGAACAAAAATGTTTCTGTCAATTTATTTTTTGAGAGAATATATA
>CALGVF010000149.1 GCA_937920115.1 uncultured Clostridia bacterium | reverse complement strand
ATAACTTACGGAAAGCCGCAGGTCGAAAACGTTGAGATTACGGGCAAAACAACCGAAGCGGAATTTCTTGCAATCGCCGTCGCTCTTGAAAAAATGAGTTCGCACGTACTCGGTAAGGCGGTTATAGAATACGCCGAGAAAAAGGGAGTGGAAGGCTACGCCGTGGAGAACTTCGAGGCGATAAAAGGTCTCGGGATAAAAGGCGTTGTAAATGGTAAAGAGTGTCTGTTCGGCAACCGCAATTTCGCAATCGGAGCAGACCCCGACGAGGACGGAAAGAGACTTATCGAACTCGCCGAAAAAGAAGTCGGGGCGACCGTCCTGTTTATGTCGATTGACGGCGAAAAGTCGGGCTATATGTCGATTAAAGACGGTATTAAGCCGTCGAGCAGAGAAGCGATAGCCGAACTTAAAGCGATGAATAAAGATGTTGTAATGCTTACGGGCGACAATAAGTCTGCGGCGAAAGCGGTCGCGGACGAACTCGGAATATCGTATGAAGCGGAGGTTCTTCCCGACAGGAAATACGAGGTTGTAAACGCCCTTAAAAAGGACGGCAAAACCGTTATGATGGTCGGCGACGGAGTAAACGACGCCCCCGCTCTCTCGGCTGCCGACATAGGAGTCGCGATAGGGGCGGGAGCGGATATAGCGATCGACAGCGCGGACGTCGTTTTAATAAAAAGCGACTTGGGCGACGTCGTCAAGACGATAAAAACGGGCGTAAAAGTAATGCTCAACATAAAGGAAAATCTCTTCTGGGCGTTCTTCTATAACGTTATATTGATACCTGTCGCGTGCGGAGTATTGTACCCCGTCGGCGGCGAGAAATTACTGCTTAACCCGATGTTCGCTTCGCTCGCAATGAGTTTATCGAGCGTATGCGTAGTCGGCAACGCTTTAAGACTCAGATTTATAAAATTCGGCAAATCGGACGGGAAAGCGGATAAAACTAAAAAGCCGAAGAAAGTTGCGGGAATAAAACCGACCGAAAAAGCGGATAATAAAATCGTCGGAAGCGACGCCGCGGAAGGAGGAGAAAAGGTGGAAACCGCAAAAATGACGATATATATAGACGGAATGATGTGCGAGCATTGCAAAAAACGCGTGGAAACGGCGTTAAACGGAATAGGGCTTGCCGCAGAAGTAAGTTTGCAGAACAAGTGTGCATATATTACGGACGGCGAGGCGGAAGATAGTAAGATAAAGATAGCGATATCCGACGCGGGCTATTCCGTAACGGATATAGTAAGATAGGCAATTAAGAATGCGGCTCGGCGATAAAATCGCCGAGCCGCATTTCGTCTGTAAAAACTTTCAAAAAAAATCAAAGAAATTTTACTTTACCTATTGAAATTCTTTGCTTCTCGGTGTATAATATAATAAACTCGGACGCGGGGCGTCTGCAATTCGGCATTTCGGGGCGGTTTTACCTCGGAATTTAGCCGAGAGAGACATTTCCGACGGCTCGGAAGTATTATATATAGATAAAGGAAGGAAAACAAAATGTCAGACACAATCAGGAACGTGGCTATAATTGGTCACAGCGGCGAAGGCAAAACCACTCTTACGGAAGCGATTTTATTCAACGCGGGCGTAATAGACAGACAGGGCAGAGTCGACGATGGAAATACCGTCAGCGATTACGACCCCGAAGAGATTGCGAGAAAAATCTCTATAAGTCTATCGGTCGCGAGATGCGAATATACGGACAGAAAAGGCAGACACGCTATATTTAACCTTATAGACGTTCCGGGGTTCTTCGATTTCGAGGGCGAATCGGCGAGGGCTTTGTCGGCTGCGGACAACGCAATAATAGTTACGGGGGCGAGCGGCGTTTTGACCGTCGGAACCGAAAAGGCGATAGAATATTGCTTAAAACATAAAATTCCGTCGATACTTTTTATCAACGGACTCGATAA
>CALGVF010000148.1 GCA_937920115.1 uncultured Clostridia bacterium | reverse complement strand
ACATTTTCTGTAATCGGTATAAGTCAGCCTTTTTTTGCCGTCCTCTTTTTCAAGCATGGCGGCAAATTCCCCGAGCCGCTTTTCGTAATTATCGCACAACGCGACTATTTCGACGTCGGCTCTGTCTTTTATCGCCGCATAGTACAGTCTCGTTCCTCGTTGTCCGAGTCCTATAAGAGCCAATTTCATTTTATCCATAATTATTCTATTATCAGTCTTCCGTATTTGAGAGAATAGGTCTTTTTCACTTTGAGAACTCTCATAAGTTCTCTTGTTCTGAGCGTGAGAAGGTCCGTTCTCGAACCCGCTCCCTTGCCGTCGTCGCAGTCGAAGAGCCACTGAGGGGCGCAGTATAAAGCGACTTCCATCGAAGTAAGCGTTTTATAGAACTTATCGCTCGCTCCGTGTTGCCCGTGGTGTCCGAGTTGAACGACCTCACAAGTCTGTATTTCCTTTACGAAGTCCTTATCCTGCAACAAAATATCGCCGTAATCCGCTATATCGCCGAGGAAGAGAATGCTTTTGTTCGGCGTTTCGAACTTATAGACGATGGACGAATCGTTAGGCATATTCGCCGCTTCTCTGAATTTCGCGTCGTTTAACACCTTTACTTTTATATCGTCGGTTACAAATTCGTCGCCCTTTTTCGGCGTAATAACGTTGCCTATCTTCGAGCGATTGTCCTCTATCGCCTGCTTCATTTCCGCGACGAGGTGATTGTCTTCGTCGCCGTATTTATCGAGTACTTCCTGCGATACGTTGAAGTCGTAATAGAGGTTCTTTATATAGATGTCCTCTTCGTTCAATACTCGTATCAACGCTTCCACGTGGTCTACGTGGTAGTGCGAAATATACCAATCGTCGACTTCGTTTTTGTACTGTCTTATAAGCCTTACCACGTTGGTTTTATCGTAGCCGTAGCCGCCGTCGAGCATGACTATTTTACCGCTATCCGTAACGAACATAAAGCCCTCGGTCTGAAACTGCTCGGGTTCGAGCATATACATTTTAACGCCGCCGAACATATTTTTATCGTCGTATACGTCGTCCGAAATCGTCACTTTCGACAGATATACCGAGTTGTCCTTGCCCGACTTTATGCCGAAGAACACGCATTTTACTCCGTTCCTCAGGTAAACTTCGGTATCGAAAAGCAGGTTCTGCCATTTGTTGAGTCTGTACTGCCCGTCGATTACGTTGCCCTTGTTGTCGGTAATATCCGCGAGCGAATATCCGTACAAGGGGGTCGTCGCCTCGAAACGAACTCTCGCTTCGATATGAACTTTGTCTCCCGCGTTCTTTTCTTTAAGTTCGTCGAAAGTAAGCCATACGCCCGAAAAGTTGTTGTCTTTCGGTTGTATTTTTACGGAATTAACCTTGTTTTCGCCCTTTTCGTCAAGCGAACAATCGGCGTTTACCGCCTCAATTATATTTTCCGTCTTAATCATTCCGTCTCCCTCCGCATACGCGGTTTTACCGACTTTTACCGCAGGCAACAAAAGCGTCGCGAGCAGTAAAACCGCCGCTGAAATTTTTATAGATAACTTACTCATCGTCGCGTTTCCTCCCGATAAACAAAATCGCGGAAGCCGCTATCGCGGCGAGTCCTCCCGTAAAGCCGACTGCCGAGCCGCAGCCTTTTTTGCCCGTATTTCCGTCGGAAATCTTCTCGGAACCGTTATCCGACGAGGGATTTGACGAAGTATTGCCGCTATCCGATTCGCTCGGCTCAGGCTCTTCGCCCTCTTCGTAGACGGCTACGCACGTTCCGTCTTTGACGATATTTTTCATATCGCCTTTCCATTCCTTGAAACGATAACCCTCTATTCTCGGGGTTTCGGGGAAGGTAACGTGATTGTATTCGGACACTTTCTGTCTCGCGATAAGGTCGCCGCTCTCGGTGACGAAAGCGACGGTATACATAATATCGTCGTACGAGTCGATATATCCGCCGAGGTTCGTATATTTTGAAATCGCACCCCTCTTATCGGTCTGTCTTATATCGAATCTGTCAATAATTCTCGCGACTCCGTTTTTGTCGGAACACACGAAATCGTCTATCATGAACGACGCGGAAATTTTCCCGTCCGAACGGGCGTATACGCCGAGATAGCCGCCCTTCGATACCGTTTTCGTATCGACGGTCTCGTATTTATCGGCGAAGAAACCTCTTTTCGACACCGTGACTTTTCCGTCCGAAAAAGCCAATTCGTAGTTATATCCGCTTTCAAAGGAATACTCGTAAAATATCCCCTCAGCGTCGCCCGAAACGTTCTTTTTATCGGTCGAAATAAAGCCCATAGTACCGCCGCTTACCGTTTTAAGCATATCGAACGAGAGTTTTTCGCCCTCGCCGTATACCGCCGCGATACCGTTTTCGCCCTCGTTTCCCGAAGCCGTCGCTATAGAA
>CALGVF010000147.1 GCA_937920115.1 uncultured Clostridia bacterium | reverse complement strand
CCGTTTCGTATACTCATGATTCGAAAACCGGACTGCTCAAAACCGTCTCGGACGCGCGGGGATTTATAACTTCGTATGCGTATGACGGCAAGACGGACGCTCTTACAAAGGTTTCGTCGGGTTCGTCGAGCGTACAGTATACGTACAACGCCAAACGTCAGCTTACGAATATACAGTCTCCGTCAACGTCGTATACTTTCGCTTATGACGAGTTCGGAAACCTCGGCAGCGTTAATGCGGGATCGAATACTCTCGTTACGAATAACTACAAAACTTCAAACAATAAGTATTCGGGACTGCTTCAGGAGCAGACATACGGTAATTCGCATAAGGTCTCGTATTCTTACGATTCGTATGACAGACCGTCGGAAATTACTTATTCCGGCGGCGGCAAGACGCAAACGTATAAGTGGGATTACGATTCCGACGGCAGAGTTTCACGCTATACGGAAAACGGCAGTGCAAACAAGGCGTTCCATTATACCTACGACCTCTCGGGCAGACTTACGCAGGCTATGCGCAAGGACGGCAGCGATTATATTCAGCCGACATACGACAGCAAGAATCTGACGACGGGTATGAAGTATAAATTTGCGGGTTCCGTTGTCTCCGCTTCGTATTCGTATGATGAGTCAATGGATAATTCGCCCTCCGGCGCATCGTTTGACGGCGCGGGCAAGGTTGGTTATGTCTACGACTCTCTCGGACGTACGAAACAATACGGAGTTTTCAATAAGAATAATGCGGGAGTGTATTCCGCTTCGTATACTTATAAGAAAAATCCGTCCGATTCGTCCAAAACGAGCGGTGTTGTCGAGAAGATAACTTACGGACTTATAAATGTTAATCCTCTTTCGTACGGTTATGACAAGAACGGTAATATCACGTCGATTTCGGATTCATCGGGCGACGTTTACGAAAAGTATTCTTACGATAATCTGAATCAGCTGGCGACCGCGTATTCGGGTGATACGGATAATCAGTATTTTATAAAATATACGTATGATACTGCGGGCAATATTTTATCGAAAAAATGTTATGACGCGTTATATTATTCTACCAAGGATGAAAGCCTGCTTAAAAGCACAATTAATTACACGTATGATTCAATGTGGAAAGATAAGCTGATTTCGTATAACGGCAAGTCGATTTCGTACGACGCGATAGGCAACATGCTGTCGTTTGACTCCCAGACGTTTACGTGGCTCGGCAGACGGCTTAACTCATACGCCAAGGGCGGAACCACGACGAATTATACATACAATTCGGACGGTATCAGAACGAAAAAGGTTTCGGGGTCTACGACTACCGACTACTGTCTCAACGGTACGCAAGTGTTAGCCGAGAAGCGCGGAAGCACTTTAATAAACTATTTCTACACCTCCGACGGCACCCGCGTGGGATTCAAGACCGGGGGCAAGGTATACTATTACGTCTATAACCTCCAGGGCGACGTAACGCATATTGTCGACGAGTCGAAAAATATCGTTGCAACGTACAGATACGACCCGTTCGGAAAGATATTGAACCTCTCCTCGCTGACGAGTATCGGTAAACTTAACCCGTTCAGATACAGGGGATATTACTACGATACAGAGAGCAATCTGTATTATTTGAACAGCAGATATTATAACCCGGAGATAGGTAGGTTTATTAATGCGGATGATACGGACGTTTTAGACGGAAGTAATGAACATCTATTAGAGAATAAA
>CALGVF010000146.1 GCA_937920115.1 uncultured Clostridia bacterium | reverse complement strand
CCCGACGGAGCGCTCTCAGCCGTGACCGACGGCGGCAAAAAGGCGGTCTCTTTATCGGTAAATTTAATCGCGATTTACGCGGTATGGTCGGGAATTTTGCAGATAGCCGAGGACTCGGGGCTGATTAAAAAATTATCGAAAGGGCTTTCGCCCCTTTTAAAACGGTTGTTCGGAAGACCCGACGAAAAAACGACGGAATACCTATCCGTGAATATCGGAGCGAATATGCTCGGAATGGGCGGCATAGCGACCCCTGCTGGAATCGCCGCGACGAAAAGACTTTGCGACTCGGGGAATTACGACGGAGCAAACAGACTCTTCGTACTCGCTTCGACGAGTTTACAGATTATCCCGACGACCGTTATCGCCCTTCGGCAGACTTTTTCGTCCGCCGCTCCCGCCTTGATTTTTCTGCCGTCTCTTCTCTCCTCTCTCGTCTGTACCGCCGTCGGACTTGTCCTTTCGTTTATTTTCAGAAAAAGATGAAATTCGTATCTCTCGTCATACCGATAGTTTTTCTGCTCGTAGCCGTTTACGCGATTTTCAAAAAGGTTAAAATTTACGATTCGTTCGCGAAAGGGGCGGCGAAAGGTCTGCCTACCGTCTACTCCGTTTTCCCTTATCTCGTCGCGATTTTCGTAATGACCGAACTGTTTTCGCAAAGCGGAATTTCCGATAAATTCATATCGTTTATTTCGCCCGTTTTTTCCTTTCTCGGTATACCGTCGGAAATCGCTCCGCTCGTCGTTTTAAAGCCATTTTCGGGCGGGGGAAGCCTTGCAATGCTCAGCGATATTTACGCAAAATACGGCGTGGACAGTTTTATTTCTCTGTGTGCTTCGACGGTTTACGGCTCGTCGGAGACGATTTTTTATATCTCGGCGGTATATTTTTCCGAAGTCAAAGAAAAAAAGTTGGCGAAGCCGATTTTAATATCGCTTTCGTCAACTTTGATTTCAACTGTTTTCGCCTGCTTTATTTGCAGATTGTTTTATTAGTCTCCGACGTCGAGATGTTCGATTATCTTCTTGCTCTCCACGGGTTTGCTGTCGCCGTGTTTAACGAAAATCATAGTGATAAACGCCAACGCGACCGCTATCGCCGCGTAATAGAACAAGGGTCTCATACTTCCCGCGAGTTCCATTATCGCCCCAGACAAAATGGGCGTTACTATCTGAGCCGCCATGGAAGCCGTATAATAATATCCCGTATATTTTCCGACGTCGCCGCCTTTCGCGAGTTCGACCACCATCGGGAAAGAGTTTACGTTGATAGTCGCCCAACCTATTCCCGCCAAGGCGAACAAAACGTTAAGGAGTATGCCCGAAGAACTTTCGTTCATAAAAGTCGCCCCGAAAAACGCCGCCGTAAGTAGTGCCACACCTATTAAAATACTCTTTTTTCTGCCGATTTTGCGGGCGAGCATACCTACGGGTATGTAGGAAATTATCGCCGCAGCCTGAGCGATAAGAAGGGTCGTGTTGTAGTCTTTATGCAGAACGTTCATGGCGTAAAGCGAATACTTGGAAGTAACCGCGTTGTAGCCTATGTACCATAAAGCAACCGAACAAAGTATTAGAATAAGACTCGTAAACTCGGATTTTGTGAGTTTTTTATGCGAAGAAATATCCGTTTCCGCCTCTTCTTCCGTTTCGAGACCGTCGGCGACGGAATTTTGCTCCATTTCCTCTACCCATTTCGGCTCTCTTACTTTCCATATAAACATTAGAAGTCCGAACACCATTACGAGGCACACAGCCCCTATAAACGGCGTGTAACTCATAAGTTGATTGAACGTTTTACCCGTTTTGAACACTATTCCGAGTACTAAAACGAGCATACCGCCCGCCGTACCCATAAGGTTTATTATGGCGTTCGCCTGAGACCTGAGCGGCTTTTCCGTTACGTCGGGCATCAAAGCAACTGCGGGCGATCTGAAAGTCGCCATTGCGAAAAGCGTTAATAGCAGGAGTAAAGCGAACAGTATAAGCGTTACGGGGTTTTCGGTAGTCTTTTCGTGTGCGTACGCACTTATTGACGGGGTTACGAGATTTTTGTAAGCGTTCGTAACGGTCTCGACCTTATTGCCCTCGGCGTCCTTATATACGGTTTTGCCGTTCTCCGTCTCGGCGGTAAGAACTTTATAAGTCTTGGTCGCTCTGTCGTAAGCGTACGCCGTTTCGGGCTTGGAATGGTCGTTATTGTATTCCGCGTTTATGTCCGAAAACCACTGTTTCGCTTTTGCCTGTTCCTCTTCCGATAAGTCCTTATAGAGTTTATTTGCGGTAATTTTTGCCGAATAGTCCTTTATAGTATACTTTTTCGGCTCTTCTTTGCCGACTATCGGGTCGTATTCGGAGTTCGTTATTTCGTAATTTTGCTCGAATAAAGTCTGATAGCCGCCGTCTTTCACGCCTTCGATTTTAGCAAGTTGAGCGTTGTCTGCGAACGTGAGTCCGAAAAAGGCTATCACCGCGACGACCGTTCCCAACACTATGTAAGGAGTACGCCTGCCGAACTTCGATTTCGTCTTGTCCGAAAGCGAGCCGAACAGGGGCAACATAAATAAGGCGATTACGTTGTCGAGAGACATCACTACTCCCGACAGGGTCTGACTGAGACCGAATTTATTTACGAGCATCATTGGAACGATGCTGTCGTAAGCCTGCCAGAACGCGCATATCAGGAAGAACGCGAACCCCACGAATAAAGTCTTTTTATAATTAAGTTTCATCTTTTCCACCGTTTATCGTTGTTTTTTACGGAATTTCTCGTTTTTAAAGTCCATTTCCTAACAATATATAAAATATCAACAAAATTTTCTGACTTTTCTTGCTTTCCCCTATGGGGCAGATTTCCCCGATGAAACGGGGAAAATGTCGCGAAGCGACAAAAGGGGGGCGTCCGCCGCCGAGGTGAAGTGGATTTTAGGAGCGAAGCGACTAAAAGACGAGAGAGGTCTCGCGTTAAAACTATTGCGAGCGTATACATAATTCTCGTTTTTACCTCTATCGTCTTGACTTTCATTTCATTCCGTCAAGCCACTTTCCCCAAA
>CALGVF010000145.1 GCA_937920115.1 uncultured Clostridia bacterium | reverse complement strand
TCTCGCCGCGCAAGCCTTCGCCCCCGTGAGTTCGGTGATTACCGCCGTTATCTCGTTGAAAGGCTTTGTGTACCTGTTGGCGTAACTTAAAAGCGAAAGTATGCCGCCGACCGTTATAGCGAGAACGCCCGTCGCGCCGTTGACTTTGAGTAACGCTCCCGTGAGCGCAACCGCCGCGTAAACGAGGGCGTTTATGCACCTTGTGGTAGGGTTAGTGAGCGACGAGAAGAACACCGCCTTGAACGAGCGTTCTTTTAATTCGTCGTTTATATCGTCGAAACGCTCCGAGAAAGTGTCCTCGGTAACGTAAGCCTTTACGGTCGGAAGATTAGAAAGCGTCTCCTCGACGAGAGCCGATTGTTTGCCCGTCAGTTTGGACTGTTCCTTGAAAAGTCCGTAAGTTCTGCCCGTTATGAATTTCGCCGTCAGAAGCGAAAGGGGCGTTAAAACGGCGACCACGAGCGCTATTATCGGGTTGACCGCGAACATAAACGCAAGAGTGCCGATTATAGTAATTATTCCCGTGAAAAACCTCGAAAAACCGAGAAGCAAACCGTCGGAAAGTTTATCAGCGTCGCCAATCTCCACGCTCATAAGGTCGCCCGACGAACGCCCGTCGAGGTATTTGAGCGGTAGATTTTCGAGTTTTACGAATACGTCTCTTCTTATTCTCGCCGTAATTCCGTTAGATATTCTGTTGCAGAGGGTCTCCGTCACCCATTGACTCGCTCCCGCCAAAACCGCCGCTATCGCCGCTATCGCGAATATTTTTAAAAGTCCGCTCAGGTCTACGTTATCTTTGCCGATTATAAGGTCGGTCGCTTTTCCGAAAAGTATCGGCAAAAGCAGTGAAAAGCCGACGTAAAGGGTCGCCGTTATAAGCGAAATCACGAACGCAAGGCGGTATTTTTTAGCGTATTTCCAAAGTCTTCCCATAACCCCGACCTTTTTTTCGTCCGAGTTTTTCCGTCTTTTATCGCTCATTTTGCTCATTTTACGCCGACCTCCTTCATCTGCGAAGCCTCGATTTCTCTGTAAACGTCGCACGTTTCTCTTAAGTAATCCGCCGTTCCCTCGCCGATTATTTCGCCGTCGCCGAGTACGATAATCTTGTCGGCGTTTCTCACCGCCGAAGCCCTCTGCGAGACTATTATCGTCGTGAGAGAACTTCCGAGCGACTTAATCGCCCGTCTTAATTTGAGGTCGGTCATATAGTCGAGCGCGGACGAACTGTCGTCCAAAATAA
Source organism: uncultured Clostridia bacterium (assembly GCA_937920115.1). Taxonomy (GTDB): domain Bacteria; phylum Bacillota; class Clostridia; order Christensenellales; family Borkfalkiaceae; genus UBA10281. The sequence goes on along the minus strand of CALGVF010000145.1, from coordinate 3,979 downwards.
GCACTTCCGAACCCTTAGCCAAAGCCCTCGCGACGGACAAACGCTGTTTCTGACCGCCCGAAAGGTTCCTGCCTCGCTGTTCGAGCGGGGCGTCGAGTCCGCCCGTTTTCGATTTCACGACGTCCGCCGCCTGAGCGTTTTCTATCGCCTTTTCAATCGTTTCTTCGTCCGCCGAGCCGTCCAAAGACACGTTCGAGCGGATAGTTCCCTCGAAAATCGCGGGGCGTTGAAGGGCTATCGCTATTCTCTTTCGTAATTCTTTTAAAGGATAGTCCTTCACGTTTATTCCGTCGAAGAACACCGCCCCTTCCGAAGCGTCGTAAAGCCGAGGAAGAAGATTGACGACCGTCGATTTACCGCTGCCCGTACCGCCGATAATTCCTATCGTTTCGCCTTTGTTTATCGTGAAACTTATATTCTTAACGCCCGTCGAATTATCCGAATAGCGGACGGTAACGTTTCTGAATTCTATATATTTATCTGAAGTAAGCCCGCCTTTGCAGCAGTCCTTTTCGTCGTCGATTTCGAGTACGCTTTCGACCCTCTTCGCGCACGCGAGAGCCCTCGAAACGGAAACTATGAGGTTCGCGAACTTGACGAGTTCGATAAGTATCTGCGACATATAGTCGTAAAGGGCGATTACCATTCCCTGCGAAAGGTTCCCCGAAGACACTCTGATTGCCCCGCCGTACAAAAGAGCGACGATAGCGAGATTCACTATAGTGAAAGTAAGCGGATTCAATAGTGAAGATATAGCCCCCGTAAAATTCTGAAATTTCTCCATGGCGGCTGTCTTTTTCTTGTATACCGCTATTTCGTCGTCCTCCGCTCCGAACGCCCTTATGACCCTCGCTCCCGTGAGATTTTCCCTTGCGGTCAACGCCACGTCGTCGAGCATTCCCTGAGCCTTAACGTATTTCGGCATCGTGATTCGCATGATTATCGCGACGACGACACCTAAAATCACTATCGTTGCGAGGAAAATGAGCGAAATTTTAAGGTCGATAATCGCCGCGCAGACGAACGCCCCCAAGACGACGAACGGCGAACGCAAAAGCAGACGGAGTACCATATTTACCCCGTTCTGCATCTGATTTATATCGCTCGTCATACGAGTCACCATTGTGGAAACGCCCATTTTGTCCGTTTCGGAAAGGGGCGAAGAAAGTAATTTTTTATACAGGTTCCCCCTTACGTCCGAGGAAAAACCCGTCGCCGCCCTCGCGGAGAAAAACTGACCGATTATCGAAAACCCGAGACCGATAAACGCGAGAGCCGCCATTACGCATGCGTCTACGATTATTACTTTTTTATCCCCGCCGTTCACGCCCCTGTTGATAAGGTCGGCGACCACGAGCGGAACGAAAAGTTCCGAAAGGGCTTCGACGAGTTTACATAACGGGGCGAGAAAACAGTCTTTTCTGTATTTTTTTAAGTGTGTGGCAAGCCTTTTCATATTATCTGTTGTTTTTCGCCTCTTTTAAAGCCTTTGCGGCTATATCCTTTATTTTGTCGCCGTCGCCGAGAAGCAACGACGAATTTATTTCGTAGAATTTCGGGCAATCGTATTTCGACAAGAACGCGACGAAATTCTCGCTTGCGAGCATCGAAGTGACCGCCGAGGTAAGTTCCTGACCGTTCCCGAGAGCCTCGCTCGCAAACGACAGAACGTTCTCGATTTTCTTGATTCTGCTGCTGCCGTACTCGTCGGCTTCCTCGCAATATTTTTGGGCGAATTTTTCGCCGTTCGCTTCGCTGAGTCCGTTGATAATCGACCTATACTCGGACTTTTGGTATCTGTTCAGCGTTCCCGACTTGTATTTTACGAGCAGTTCCTCAATCTCTTTTTTGGCGTTTTTCTTGGAAGCGATTTCCTTGGCGAGTTCCGCGGCTTCGGCTTTCGCCATTGCCTTGTCGGCAATCTTCACGGCTTTCGCCCTCATAATTTCCGCAAGGGCGAAGCGTTCCTCGAAATTGCCGTTCGATAAATCTACGGACTCCAAAGTTCCGTTTTCCACTTCGTCGCCCGAGACGATTTTGCCGAACTTTCTGAATATTCCGTAATACCCCGAAAACTCGCTCGCAATCTTGGGACTCTGAATATATCCGCTTATCAGCGACATGGTTACGGGAATGGAAAGTTTTTCGTATTCGTAGAGGGCGTAGGAAAGATCCTCCCAACTTCTCGGGGTAACGAGTTCGAGTCCTTCGGGGCTTTTTTCCGCTACGAACAGGAAATTGCTCTGCAAGGACAAAAAGCCGACTATCGCGCTGTGCATACCCGAATTCAAGGCGTACGTTTTGAACGCCTCGTAGTCGGGTTCGACGTCGAGTTTCTTAACTCTGTCCAAAGTTACCATATCCAACTCGTTTACCGATTTATTGTACTGCTCGGGGTTGCCCGCGGCGGTCAATATCCACCCGTCGGGAATTTTATGAGTACCGAATTTTTTATGCTGTAAAAGTTCGAGCATCGCGGGGGCGAGGGTCTCGGAAACGCAGTTTATTTCGTCGATAAAGAGTATTCCCTCGTTTTTACCCTGCTTTTCTATCGCGTCGTATACTTCGGCGACTATTTCGCTCATCGTATATTCCGTTACGGAATATTCCTTGCCGCCGTAAACTCTCTTCGATATGAACGGCAGACCGATTGCCGACTGTCTCGTGTGGTGGGTAATCGTGTAACCCAAAAACCCTATTCCGAGTTCGTCGGCGATTTTGCTCATTATCGCCGTCTTGCCGATACCGGGAGCCCCGATAACAAGGGTCGGGCGTTGCCTTTCGACGGGTATTTCATAGTTGCCGTCGGCGTCTTTCGACAGATAGATTCTGACCGCGTTTTTAATTTCGTTTTTGGCTTCTAAAATGTTCATTCTAAATCTTCCTTGTCAAGTATTATTTTGTAAGCGAAATAAGGAATTTTCACCTCGTCGGCGTTCTCGCCGTAAAGCAGGAAACAGGTTTTGTAGTCGGGGTTTTCGGTCGGAAACACTCCGAGTCCGTCCGTAAAGTACAGTAACGCCCGAATTTTCGCTCCCCGCTTTCTGTCTGCGTCGAGCCGCTCGAACACGGGTCGAAAGTCGGTGCCTCCGCCGCCTAAGAGTTTGAAATTCCGCATCTTTTCTTCAAATTCTTTGTCGCCCTTTATGATTTCGTCCGAACGAATTTCAAGGTCGCATTGAATTATTCTCAGTCTCAGTTCGTCTCTTTTTGAAATCTCGCGGCATATCGCGTAGACCTCTTCGACGAATTTTTTTACGGGTTCGCCCGCCGTACTGCCCGAAACGTCTATCGCCACGACTATCTGCGAATAGTCCTTTTTGTCGCTCGTTTCGAGTCTTTCTATAAGCGGCACGTTTTTGTACATCGAAAGCCCGTAACAATAATATATATAGTCGAAGTCCTCGCTCGGCGTTTTCTTCTCCGAAGTCTTTAAGAACCGTTCGAGAAATTTTCTGTAATCTCTCTTACTCCCCGTCACGTTTTCGAGTTTCCTTTTAAGGTCTTTGCATTCCTTTCCTATCATGGGAATTATACGCTTGGAAATCTCGACCCACTGCTTTTCGGTTTCGGTATCGCTTTCGTCGTCGTTTTCTTCGTTATTGCCGCCCGCCGAGTTTCCGCCGCCTTTTTTGTCTTTCCAAAGCGAATGGTCGCAGACCGTAAACGCTTCTTTAAGTTTTTCTACCTCGGCGTTTCCTTTATCCGCGAGATAAACCTCGCAAATTCTCTCCGTTACACCGCCGAAACTGCCGATAATCGACTTATAGACGGCTTTTCTCTGCTCGGTCGCCCGTCTGTCGCCGAAGGGAATATTCATATAATCGACGTAGTACCCGACGGTTATATCGCACGCCAAGTCGTACAGTTCGGCGTTGTCGGTCTTTATAAACGGGTGCAGAAACAGGTCGTGAAGTATGGTATGGCAAAGCCCGAGCGTAATCTGCTTTTCACCAAACTTCGCGGCGTTTTCAAACAG
>CALGVF010000144.1 GCA_937920115.1 uncultured Clostridia bacterium | reverse complement strand
CTAAGACAAGGCGTGCGAACGGCTTAATACTTGATGTATAAGCCGCGAGCAGAACGAAGTATTAGTCAAAAATACGTCGTTAGACCATGGTTCGTATTATTCTTGTCTGGCATGCTTTATCTTAATTTATCGAAACATATTTTTCGCGTTGTCGGAATTTGCCGTCGGCGGGGCGGGAAAATTGTTTTCCGCCCCGCCGACGAGTTAATTCGTTGATTACGACTTTATTTAATCAATTACTTCGCGAAACTTTACAACTTGAATTTTATAAACTTCAGGTTCGCATACTCGGGCAAACCGTTCTTCATTCTGCGTTTCGGCTCGCCGTTTATAAGCGGTAACGCGTAGTTTACGAATTCGTCCGAAAGATTGGTGCCGTCGTCGGTTATCCATTCGAGAGGAATGGTCTTTTCCGCATTCGCCGCCGCCGATAAGGGGGTCGCAACGTATTCTATATCGTAATTGCTTCCGTCCTTTCTCTTAAACGAAATCATTTTGTCCGTCTCGCCGCCGACAGCCGCTTTTACTGCGTGTCTGCCTGCCGCAAACGATTCTTCAACGTCCGTTTCCGAAGCACAATGAGCCGCGCACCTTTGAAGAATATTCAATTCTATCGCCTTGCATTTAAGTCCGAGTTCCTTGACTTTCGCCTTTAAAACTCCGCATACGCCGCCGAGTTGCGAATGTCCGAACGCGTCCGTCATGCTTCCGTCGTCGCCGACGTATTTTCCGTTTGCGAATCGTATTCCCTCGGAAACCGCTACCACGCAGATCTTCTTCCTGTCGGTCACTTTTTTTACGTCCGACTTGAATTTCTCGTAGGAAAACGGCAGTTCGGGAAGATATATAAGGTCTGCACCGTAGCCGCCCACTTCCGCGAGTTTACTCGCCGCTGCAAGCCACCCTGCGTTTCTGCCCATAATCTCGACGACGATAACGAGCGGAGAGCCGTATATCACGGCGTCTCTGTTTATTTCCATTATCGAGTTCGCGATATATTTCGCCGCGCTCCCGTAGCCGGGGCAGTGGTCGGTGCCGCAAAGGTCGTTGTCTATCGTCTTGGGAATTCCTATAACGTTTATATCGTACCCCGAATTCTGCATATACTTCGATATTTTATCGCAGGTATCCATACTGTCGTTGCCGCCGTTATAGAAAAAGTATCTGACGTCGTACTTTTTGAACACTTCGAGTATTCTTCTGTAATCTTCGTCGTTCTCGTCGGGGTTTTTGAGTTTGTATCTCACCGAACCGAACGCTGAAGCGGGGGTGTGCTTAAGAGCGAGCAGTTCTTCTTTGTCCTCTTTTCCTATGTCGAAAAAGTCTTCGTCCAAAACGCCCTTTATGCCGTGATGAGCGCATAATACGCCCGTAACCGAATCTTCTTCGAGGGCTTGCAAAAGTCCGCCCGCAATACTCGCGTTTATAACCGTCGTAGGTCCGCCCGATTGAGCGAATACGCATCTTCCTTTGAGTTTATTCATAGTCTTAGCAGAGTTTAGCCGCCATATCGTACATGTGTTTGTTTATGGTTTTAGTCTCCGAAAGGGCTTCCGTAATGTCGAGGTCGACGATTTTATTGTCCTTAATTCCTATAACTCTGTTAGTTTTGCCCTCGAGAAGGAGTTCGGTCGCTCTCGTTCCGAATCTTGCCGCGAGCATTCTGTCAGCCATTGTCGGCGAGCCGCCTCTCTGAATGTGACCGAGAGTAGTGACCTTTACGTCTGCTCCGCTGAGTACGGAAACGAGCGTTTTAATCTCCGTTTCGTTGCCCGCACCCTCCGCGAGTACGATAATGTTCGAGGTTTTGCCTCTCTCTTTGCTCTTCTTGATATCTTCGGCAATCGCCTTGATGTCATAGGGAATTTCGGGAACGAGAATGTACTCCGCTCCGCCGCAGATACCCGCGTACATAGCGATATCGCCGCATCTTCTGCCCATAACTTTGACGAGCGAAACTCTGTCGTGCGAAGTCATGGTGTCTCTTAAATTGTTAATCGCCCAAAGAACGGTGTTTACCGCCGTATCGAAACCGAGTGTATAATCGGTGTAGGCGAGGTCGTTGTCTATCGTTACGGGAATACCGACTACGTTGATTCCGTTTTCGTCGGATAGCAGTCTTGCTCCCGTGAACGAACCGTCGCCGCCGATTACTACTAGACCCTCTATGCCTAACGCTTTGAGATTGTCAGCCGCTTTCTTTCTCGTCTCGGGGAATTTGAATTCGAGGCATCTCGCAGTTTTTAAAATGGTACCGCCTTTCTGCACGATGTCGCATACGGAATGGGTGTTCATAGGGAAAATGTTGTTGTTTACGAGTCCGAAATAACCTCTTTCCACGCCGTAAACTTCGAGACCGCTGTTGATTGCACTTCTCACGCACGCTCTGATACATGCGTTCATGCCGGGGGCGTCGCCGCCGCTTGTTAAAATTGCTATTTTTTTCATAAGTTTACCTCCTTTGAGTAAAACAATCGTTGATTTTTTATTTTTATGCCGTGAAGAACTTTATGTCTTCTTCGTCTACGATCGAGAGCAGTTCGTTTATAAGCCCTCTGCAATTCCGTACCGTCTGAGACATTTTGTAGTTCTTGCCGTCTATCTTGAAACACACCACTATGTTGCCCGGATAAGTAGAAAGTACGTCTATAAGTTCGTCTTTGTACTGTTTCGTCTCGTCGCGGAGTATAATTCCGAGGAATTCTCTCTTCGCTTTTTCCGTCGGTTGGGAGGCCTCTGCGGTCGTCGTTTCGACTTCGTTTACCGCTTCGCACCTGTCTACGATTATCGACGGGCGGTCGTCTTTCAGTTGTAATTTTCCGCGTATTTTAACGACCTGTTCGGGCTTTAAAATATCCTTGTATCTCTCGTGAGTTTTCGGGAAGAATACGCATTCTATCGCTCCGTAAGAATCTTCTACCGTCGCGAAAGTCATATTCGATCCCGATTTCGTCGTTATTTTATCCGCCGCCGTGATAATTCCGCCTAAATAGACGGGCATATCGTTTTTTACGTCGGTGTAAATTTTGTTGCCGTCCTCGTCCTCTTCGACGTTTGCGAGCATTTCGGTCGTGAACGTGCAGTCTTTGAACTTGTCTTTGAACCCGTCGAGCGGGTGTCCCGAAACGTATACGCCCGTGACGTTTTTCTCGAACGAAAGTTTGGTCTTGTTGTCGAATTCGGGAAGGTCGGGGTAGTTCATCGTGAACGCCGCGTTCTCGTCGATTATGCTTCCGAAGAAACTGAGTTGGTTGCTCTCACTCTGCCTTGCGATTATTATCACTCGGTCGATTAAGTCCTCGTATATGGCGATTAACTGACTTCTCGGTCTTCCGAACGCGTCGAACGCTCCCGCATAAATGAGGTTCTCGACGAGCCTTTTGTTAAGCACTTTCGTCTCGCATCTCGATATAAAATCCTCAAACGATTCGTACTTTCCTTTCCTTTCCCGTTCGGAAACTATCGAGTCTATCGCGGCGATTCCTATGCCTTTTATCGCGGCGAGTCCGTAGCGGATTTTGCCTTTTGCAACGCTGAAATATCCTATGCTTTCGTTGATGTCGGGCGGCAGAACTTTTATGCCTTCCTCTTTCGCGTAAGATATATAGTTCTTTATTTCGTCGATGTTCGTTATTCTGTTGTTTAAGACGGCGGTTAAAAATTCCGCTTCGTAGTAGCACTTTAAGTACGCCGTCTGATAGGTTACGAGCGAGTACGCCGCGGCGTGCGACTTGTTGAACGCGTATTTCGCAAAGTCCTTCATTTCGTCCCAAATCTTATGGGCGACGTCCTCGGGAACCCCTCTTTTTAAACAGCCGTCGATTGCCGTCGAGACTTTGCCGTGTTTATCCACCGATTCGGGCTTGCCGTTGATAAAGATAACCTCTTCCTTTATCATGTCGTCGACTTTCTTCTTGCCCATCATACGCCTTACCATGTCTGCCTGACCGAGCGTATATCCCGCGAGGGCCTGAACGATTTTCATGACCTGTTCCTGATAGACGATACAGCCGTAAGTCTGTTTTAAAATAGGCTCCAAGAGCGGGTGAGCGAAAGTCACGAGTTCGGGGTTGTGCTTGCATTTTACGAATCTCGGAATGGAATCCATAGGTCCGGGTCGGTACAGCGACACAGCTGCGACTATATCTTCGATACAGGACGGGCGAAGTTCTTTCATGAACTTCTGGAAGCCCGCGGATTCTATCTGGAATATAGCCTTCGTGTTTCCCGAGGAGAGAAGGTCGAAAACCTTGGGGTCGTCGTAGGTCGATTTGTCGAAGTCTATCTCTACGCCGTGATTTTCCTTAACGTAGTCGATAGCCATTTTAATATCGGACAAGTTTCGAAGCCCCAAAAAGTCCATTTTAAGGAATCCGAGGTGTTCGAGTTCCACGCCCGTGTACTGACTCGTAATATCTTCGCCGTTTCTTCCGAGCGGCATGTGTCGGTCGAGAATGTCCGCGCCGATAATAACGCCGCACGCGTGCGTGCTTGCCTGTCTCGGGCTGTCTTCGAGTTTCGCCGCAATGTCAACGACCCTCTTTATTTCGGGCGAGTCGTTGTACATATTGACGAGTTCGGGAACGGAGAAGTCCACTCCGTAGTCTTTCGCTCCCTCTTTCGGGTGGTATTTCCCGAATACCTTTAATATAATGTTGGGGCGTTTCAACTCGAACTCGTCGCCTTTCGCGTTTTTGCGGACTAACTTGTTCGGCATCGCCTTGGTTACTTTATCTGCTTCGGAGTATGAGACTTTAAGTACTCTCGCAACGTCTTTTATGGCGTTTTTAGCCGCCATAGTTCCGAAAGTCACTATCTTACATACTCTGTCGTAGCCGTATTTTTGTCTGACGTATTCTATTACTTCCTGTCTTCTGCTATCCTCGAAGTCTACGTCGAAATCGGGGGCGGAAACTCTTTCGGGGTTTAGGAAACGCTCGAAGTAGAGGTCGTATTTCAGGGGGTCTATGTTGGTGATGCCTATAAGGTACGCGACTATCGAACCTGCGCCCGAGCCACGCCCCGGACCTACCGAAATACCCATGTTTCGGGCGGCGTTGATATAGTCCCAAACTATGAGGAAGTACTCGATAAACCCTTGTTTTTCTATTACGGCGAGTTCGCTTTCGATACGGTCTCGGATTTCTTTCGTCTCCGTGCCGTATTTTTTCTTTATGCCGTCGTCGATCAGTTTTCGTATATAAGTTTTCGGGTCGTCGC
>CALGVF010000143.1 GCA_937920115.1 uncultured Clostridia bacterium | reverse complement strand
AGCACTACGGATCGTCGCATGCAAAAGTCGATTCAAAATACATATTTTAACGATAAATTCGGACGATGCGATTTTGAAGAAATAAAAAGCAATCACGCCATAGACGACGCGCTCAGATACTTGGTAAAATATATAGAGAAAAGCGGCGAAAAAATTGTATATAGTAAAGGACTGCCGCAATATTTTATATCCGATATAATGGACGAAGATATTATATGTACTTTCGGCGTAGATGATAGAAAATTGCTTTTATTTGATAATTTTCGTTGTTGGGACGAAGGCTGTTATATGGGGCGAGTAAGTAAAGAAGTAATTGCTCAAATGCGAAAAAGTAACTGATATAGAAACAGAAATGATTGAAATTTCTAATAAAATATGGTATAATAAAAACAATAAAAAGCCGTGAGGAGTGAAACGACAATGCCTAACGAAATAATAGACGTAAAATTTTATGACGGAATCAAAAAGATTTTATCCGAAGCAAGGCAAAAAGTGTATGCTACGGCTAATTTTGCCATGGTGGAAGCGTATTGGGAAATAGGTAAAAGCATTGTTGAAAAACAAGGCGGTAATGCTACCGCCGAATACGGCGAAGGACTTATCAAAAAACTTTCCGGGCAAATGACAAAAGATTTCGGGAAAGGCTTTACGACTGCGAATTTGAAGAATATGCGTCAATTTTACCTTGCATTTCCAAATCGCTACACACTGTGTAGCCAATTGAGTTGGTCGCATTATCGCTTGATTATGCGTGTTGACGATGAAAGAGCACGTAACTTTTATGTTGAGGAATGCGCGAAAGCAAATTGGAGTGTTCGTCAACTCGAAAGACAGATAACGACGTTTTCTTATCAAAGATTGCTTGCAAGTCACGGGAATTATGATGTGGTAGCCGATACGACGAAAAGAGAACCGGCAAAAAAACCTGAAGATATTATTCGCGATCCGTATGTTCTCGAATTTTTAGGATTGGAACAGTGTTCGAGTTTTTATGAATCCGATTTGGAGCAGGGGCTTATAGACCACTTGCAAAAGTTTTTGCTCGAACTCGGTCGAGGCTTTGCATTTATAGGCAGGCAAGAGCGAATTACTTTTGATAATCAACATTTCTATATTGACCTTGTGTTCTACAACTATATTCTTAAATGTTTTGTGCTTATAGACTTAAAGACAGGGAAACTCACCCATCAAGATATAGGACAAATGCAAATGTACGTCAATTATTATACGAGAGAAAAAAAGAACGAAGGGGATAATCCACCGATAGGAATACTTTTGTGCGCGGAAAAAAACGACGCCGTAGTCAAATATACATTACCAGAAGGTAATAAACAAATCTTTGCGTCAAAATATATGCTGTATCTACCTTCCGAAGAAGAACTCGCAAATGCAATAAATGCTGAACGTAAAGCATTAGAAGATTCAAAGAAATAAAAATTACGACGGACGGGAAGGAGTGGCGATTCGCAAGCGGGTTAGCGCGAACGCCACTCTCCGCCGTCGTTTTTTTGGCAGTTTCGCTTGGAAGCGCGTGTGCTTGTTTGCGCCGCGAAGCGGCGCACTTGTTATAAACAAGCACACGCGCGAATCCCACGAGGTAAAGTAAAGGTATTATAGAGGTAAAATTACGGGTAAAGGCAAATTTCATCAATTCGGTGCGTTAAAATAACGTTTACCGCGAATTTCTAAGGCGAAGTAATAGCCCGAAATGTAATTAAAAAAGCGAATAAAAGTATTGACAATGGAACATAATTATGTTATAATAATGCTACGTTAGAATAAAATATACGGGAGGCTAAGATATGCCGCAGATTATTCCTATACGAGATTTGAGAGATACGACGAAATTGTCGGAAATGTGTAACGCTACGAACGAGCCTATATTTGTAACCAAAAACGGCTACGGAGATATGGTTATTATGAGTATGCAGGCATACGAAGAACAGTTTGCTCGTTTAAATATGTATACAAAAATAATGGAAGGAAAGGTGCAGGCTGATAACGGGCAGTTGCTTGACGGACCGTCTACGATGAAGAAGTTGAGAAAAAAGTATGCCGAACAAGTATAATTATAAACTTACGCCGCTTGCAGAAGAAGATATCGAGTCGGCTTTGACATACATATCCGGGCAACTGTTTAACGGTAAGGCTGCAGGCGATTTATTAACGAAAATCGAGAATACAATCGGGCGGATATGCGATTTTCCGTACTCGTTTGCCGATTGCTCTTACTTTTTGATAACAGACGAAAATATACGCCATGCCGTCATCGATAATTATGTGCTGGTGTATGAGATTATCGGCGAGGAGAAGCAAATAAATATTCTGCGTTTCAGATATGCTAAAATGAATTTAACAAAAATGAGCGTAACAAATAAAGACTGAATAACATAAAAAACGGTGTAAAAGCGAGTTGCAATTACACCGTTTTATACTTAAAAGTTGATTAAAATGACTTATAGGTGTGTTTTTATGTTTCGACAGAGTAAGTTTTGCCGCGTATTTCTATTACGTTATTTTCGATAGATGGTCTGCCTTTTCCGCATGCACGAATCAGGATGTTATTTTTGTCGGGGTTGGCTTTGGCAATATTTCCGAGCGAAAAATTTTCTTCTTCTTTGCCTACGGCAATAATTTCAAAGCCCTTGCATACGAAAAAGGACGAAAATTGCCATAACTTTTCAAATTTCCCGTTGCTGTCGGCAATAAGGCAAACGTCTAAATCTTTGTTGTATGCGGTAAC
>CALGVF010000142.1 GCA_937920115.1 uncultured Clostridia bacterium | reverse complement strand
AAACTGTTCGCGGTAGCGAATACTCCGCAGGATATGATAAATCTCGGCGTGGAAAACCTCGAAAAGTACATTTTTTCCTGCGGACTGTACCGGTCAAAAGCGACCCACATAATATCGCTTTCGGAAAGGCTCGTAAAGGACTACGGCGGCGAAGTTCCTTCTACTTTAAAGGAACTGAGTACGCTCGACGGAGTGGGCAGAAAAACCGCCAACGTGGTGTACAGCGTGGCGTTCGGCGGCAATGCGATAGCGGTCGATACTCACGTTTTCAGAGTCTCGGCGAGAATAGGTCTTGCAAACGGCAAAACCCCGACGGAGACTGAAAAAATACTCATGAAAAAAATTCCCGAGGAAATGTGGAGCGGATTGCACCACGCTCTCATATACCACGGCAGAAGGGTGTGCGTCGCCCGTTCGCCGAAGTGCGAGGAGTGCGTTATAAGGGAATTGTGCGAAAAAAAGGGCGTAAAGGATAGAAAAAAGGTATGATAGTCGATAAATTCGTAGATAAAGAAAGTTTATTCCTTAAATCGGGCGACGGCGGCGACGGAGCGGTATCGTTTCTGAGATATAAAGGCGTGTCGAACGGCGGACCCGACGGCGGAGACGGCGGCAACGGCGGCAGCATATATTTCGTGGGCGACCGTCACAAGAGCAGTCTCATAGACTTTATGTATAAGAGAAAGTACGTTGCCGAAAACGGCGGCAGAGGCGAGGGCAACAACTGCCACGGCAAAAACGGAGCGGACGTATATATTCCCGTGCCGCTCGGAACTGTCGTAAAAGACAGAGAGACGGGGCGTATTCTGTGTGATATTTATTACGACGGACAAACCCATCTCGCGGTTCTGGGGGGTAACGGAGGCAAGGGCAACGTGCATTTCTGCACGAGCCGCAGAAGGGCTCCGCATTTCTCGCAGGCGGGCGAAAAGACCGAGATGCGTAAGGTTATCTTGGAGTTGAAAATCATTGCGGATGTCGGCTTAATCGGCTTCCCGAACGTGGGAAAATCTACGATACTGTCGAAGATTTCGGCGGCTAAACCGAAGATTGCCAACTACCATTTCACGACGCTTTCGCCTAATCTCGGGGTCGTGAATTACTACGACGACAGTTTCGTGTGCGCGGATATTCCGGGACTTATCGAGGGGGCGTCCGAGGGAACGGGACTCGGCACGGAGTTTCTGAGACATATCGAGAGAACGAGGGTACTCATCCACGTTGTGGATATTTCGGGTATGGAAGGCAGAGACCCTTACGACGACTACAAAAAAATCAACGAAGAACTCAGAAAATACAGTAAAGAACTCGCGAAAAGACCGCAAATCGTCGTTTTAAACAAGTGCGACTGTTACGGAGCGGAAGAAAATATCAAGGCGTTCAAGAAAAAACTCAATTACAGAAGAGAAGTTTTCCTTGCCAAGGCGATTTCGGGCGACGGACTTATCGAAGTCGTGAAAAGACTTATCGAGATACTGAAAGAATTGCCCGCCCCGAAGCCCATCGAATTTGAGCCGTTCAGTTACGAAAAGGCGGACGCGAGAAAGTTCGAGGTTACTTACGACGAGGAGGACAAGGCTTATATCGTCGAAGGTCCGCTCGTTAAACTCTTGGAGAGAAACGTTGTTTTGGACGACAACGAAAGCGTTATGTACTTGCAGTCCACGCTCAGGCGTTACGGCGTTATAGACGCGTTGAAGAAGAAGGGAATTAAAGACGGCGATACCGTATTTTTAGGCGAAGTCGCATTTGATTATATTGATTAAAGAGGTATTTAAATATGTTTACTACTAAACAAAGAAGTAAGTTAAGGTCGCTCGCTCAGAGTATAGAGCCGATAGGGCAAGTCGGGAAAGGCGGAATTTCGGAGAATATGCTCGCAGGGCTTTCGGACGCTCTCGACAAGAGGGAACTCATAAAGGTTTCGCTTCTGAACAATAACGACGACGATATAAGAGACGTTGCCGAAGAACTTGCGGAAAATCTGAACGCCGAAGTGGTATGTACGATAGGTCGCAAGGCGGTATTGTATCGTTACAGCGAAAAAGACGGTGCGAAGCATATCGAATTTTAAAACGAATCATCGTCACTGTAAAAAACATAGAAAGTAAATGGTTGTTTATTTTCCGAAAGAGATAAAAATGCAGTATATTGGTTAAAAAAATTTGCCGTCACCTTCGGGGAAGGTGCCGCTGAAAGCGACGGAAGGGGACAAAAAATCACCGCTACGTTTCGCATTGCGTTTTTTTATCCCCTATCGTCAAAATCTCGCTTATGCTCGATTTTACCACTTTCCCCGAAGGAGAAAGCGAGATTTTGTTGCGTAGTCAAACTTTATGATTTCTCTATAAAGGTTAAAACGGCGGGGACTCTTTCGGTTTCGCGAAGAATTTTAATATTATCGCGTAAATTATAAAAAGACACCCCGTTATGATATAGTATATTTTATACATCACAAAGCGGCTTAAAATAAGCGTTATAAATCCGTAAAAGGCAAAGTTTTTTGCTTTTTTTTTATCGAAAGATTCTATCATTGTCTTTATTATTCCGAACGAACGCTTTTTTACGGGCGGCGTGTCCGTCGGGATTTCGGGCATACAATCGTATTTCGCAAGCAGGGAATAAAGAGCGGAAAAATCTACGAGTTTTATTCTGAGCGACAGACTTTCCGAAAATCTAACCGCTTCCGAATCGAACGCCGTTCCGAAGAATACGAGCGAGGTGTTTTTCGGGGTCGATTTGTACGCTTCGATTATCTCGTCCACGCCTGACGGTCGGGCTGAAAATTTATACGCGACTTTTCTTCCGTCAGAGATAAAAAGCCCGTTTTTTGAACTTATAGGCTGACTTTCCGATTTTTCGAGCATGGCGAAAAGCATCTTTTCGACTTCCTTATCGTCTGCCAACAACAGGTAGTTTTTAAGTTCCGAGTATTTCTTTTCGTCTGCTTTTTTCAGGGTGATTTTTCCGTATTTTTTCTTGGAAGCGAGACAAAATAACGCAAGGGTTATAATTGAAAAGCACGCCGAAATAATTATCGCCGCCGTTTTGCCGTTCATATAGTAGGAAATCGGCGTAAAAAATACGAGAAAAGAAAAGACGAATACGAAAATACAGTCGGAGATAAACGAAATTTTAAACATAGTCGTATTATTGCCCGAAAACCCGCTGATTAAACTTGAAAAATTAACGAATTTGTGGTATCATAAGAGCGAAATGAAGAAACTTATTTTATACGGGGGAACGTTCGACCCCCCGCATACCGAGCATATCGCCGTGGTTAAAGCGGCGAAAGAGGAGACGGGAGCGGATAAAATTATAGTTATGCCCGACAATATCCCGCCGCATAAGCAGACGAATTATATAGCAAGTTCTGCCGACAGATTGGAAATGTGCCGTCTTGCGTTCGGCGGTTTCGCGACCGTTTCGGACTACGAAATTTCAGATGGCGGCAAGAGTTA
>CALGVF010000141.1 GCA_937920115.1 uncultured Clostridia bacterium | reverse complement strand
CCTCGGCGGCGAATCTCTCGACCGCTTCCGCCAAAGCGTTTATAAACCTTATCATTATGCCCGCGTCGCCGTACTGCTTCGCCGCGGCAACGCAACGTGAACAAAGGCAAGGTCTGTTGTATATATCCTGCTGACCGAAAAGGTAATAGTTGTTGTTATCCCTGTCGTTTCTGATAATCTCGGTCATGCCGTCTATCGCCATTCCGATAGCCGTTTTTCTGACCGTTCCGTCGGCGTTCGTCGTTTCGGTATCGTACGTTCCGTCGGCGTTTATTCCGTCCGTATAGCAGAGATCCGCCGCGTACAGGCAAAGCCCGCCTACGTGTTCGTCGATTATCACGTTTTCGCCGTCGTTGGCGAACGCCCCGATATACGCGGGGTCTATTTTGCCGTTTTTAAGAAACTTCGTCACTTTGACCCATTGAAGGGAATTATGCGTGTCGTAGCCTTGATACCATTTGAGATTGCCGCCCGCTCCGTCGGAAATTTTCAGATATTCCGAAGTGAAACGGCGAGCCGTAGTGAGTTCCGTGCTGTCGTTGAAGAACGACGACGGGTCGAGGTATACTCTGTAATCGAACGCGGGAACTTCCGTTCTGTTCGATTTATAGACCGAAGCGTTCGGATTTTCGGGAACGTAGGTCGCTTCCGCGGTGAGGAATTTCACGCCGAGGAAGTATTCGAGGAAGTCGTAAACGCCGTAGAGCGTTCCTCTGTCCCCGCCGCCGCAGATATACAGCGAATTCCCTTTGTTTTTGACGATAAAACCGTCCGTTTTAAGCGTGGTTTCGTCCGCTTTCAAGCCCGAACTTTCTAAACTCGCCGTGCGACCTACCGATATTACCTTGCCGCCCGTATAACTTCCGTCCGTCTCGTAAGAAAGAGTTTTGCCCGTGACTTTATAAACGTATTTCGTAAGTTGTTCGGCGGCGTATTTCTCGGTAGCCGTTGCCGACTGAGAAATCACGACCGCGTAGTCTCTCGCAAGCCCCAAAGAAGACGAAAAGTCTATGCCCTGCGTTCTTTGAGCGTAAGGGTAATCGGTATCGGACGACGGTTCGGAAGTCGGCTGACTTTCCGACTCGCCCGCGTTGCTTTCCGATTCGCTCGCGTCGGTTTTCTTACAACCTATCGCGAACGTTAAAACGATTATAAAAGTGAGAATTATCGCGAATATTTTTTTCGTTTTATCCATTTTTTACTCCTCCGCAACTACCGTATAAATTTTTGAAGCAACGTTGCCGCGGGCGTCTTCCGCAAGGTAAATAATCTTGTATTCGCCCGCTATATTCGCCTTGAAACTCGTCTCAGTCGTTCTGTCGGAGCCTTCCGCAAGCGTTTCGGTTTTGCCGTCGGGGCGAATAAGCATAACTTTGATAGTCGTCGCCGTTTCGTCGGTCGCCGTCGCTCCGCAAACCTTTACCGTATCGCCCTTTCTGACCTTGCCGACGATTTCGCCGCTTACGGCGAGTTCGGGAGCGGCTTCGTCTTCGACCGAGATACGGAAGTTGGAGTTGGTTCTCGCCCCCGCTTCGTCTGTCGCGACTACTCTTAAAAGGTAAGTGCCGATTTTGTCCAAAACGCGTTTGCCCGCCGCCTCGGGAGAGAGGTTATCAAAAACTATCGTTCCGTCGGGAGCGGTGAGCGTAAGAGCGACCCGAGCCGATTTCTGCAACACGTCGAAAGCCTTTATATCCGAAAGGTCGAGTTCGTAATTTTTGGAAACGTTGGCGTTGCCGAGCCTTATTTTCGACGAATAAAGGGCGGGACCCGTTATGTCGCCGCTTGCAAACGCCGAGGAATAGAAAAGTTGGTTGCTCATTCTCGTAAGGACGAACGAAACGTTGCCGCTCGTCTCCTCCGCCGTAAGATCTGCGTAAACGCCGCCGTCAAAGCCCGTAAACTCGACTCCCTTCGTATCTTTTCCGATATACGACAATATCTGATTGCCGTTTAATACGGCTTTAAATCTGTTTTCGTATAAAATCGAGAACGCGTAGTAGTCTTCGTTCGCGAGACCGCTTTCCGCGTCGGACGAGAAAGTCTGTTTTCTCTTAATTATTTTAACGCCCGTGTCCTCGCCGTTGATATACAGGTTCGGTTCGTCGTTTTTGAGATTTCTAAGGGTGATTTTCACCGCCACGCCCTTTTCGTTCGACAAAAGCATGGAAAACGCGTTGAAGTTAAACTCTTTCGCAAGTACGAAGAATTCGCATCTCAAAGCGTTCGGCGAGAGTTTATACGGCAATTTTACCGTGTTTTCGCCTGCGGCGAGGTTGATTTTAACGCCCTCGGCAGTAGTTTCGGAAGTTCCCTCGAAAATAATCGCGTCGCAGCCCTCGGCTATTTCGCCCGATTTGAGATAAAGGGTAAATTCCTTGCTTCCGCGTTCGGTACGATATTCGACGGTTACGGAATTTTTATCGGTCGGAAGTTTTGCCGTTTCGCCGACTTTTACTCCGTCGAGATAAATCTCGTAAGCGAGATTTTCGCCCGTAAGGAAATACTTTGCTTCCGCTTTCGGGAAAGTAAAGTTTTCGCCTTTTATCGCCGTTCTCGGAAAGTCCACCGTAAACGAAACGGTATCTTTATTCACGTTCAAAGCGAACGTTTTTTCGGCGGTAAACCCGAGTTTATCTACTGTTTTTACCGTTATTTCGGCGTTTTCGTCCTCTATCGCGATTTTATCGCCGACTAAAACTTCCTCGCCGAGATAGTACAATTTATAAGAAACTTCGCCGTGTCCGCCCGAAACCGCGGGGGCTTTCACCTCGTAGACCGAGCCGAAAGCGACGGCGTCGCTCGTATCGTAGTCTATAACCGTAGCGATTTTCTCGTCTTTACATTCGAGGTTAAAAGTCTTGAAAACCTCTTTGCCGAACACGTTTACACCCGAGAAAGTAACGGTATAATTGCCCGCTTTTTCGGGAACGAAACTGCCGCCCTCGACGGTCGTTTCCTCGCCGCCGTCGGGTTTTACGGTCACTTTAAGATTTTTTATAAAGTCGTTCTGATAGGTTCGCAAAGGATAAGCGATGTTTTTCACCGCGGGAACGCTATTGTCGAACGAACCCGTTAAAATCGCGTCGTTTGCCGTATAGTCTTCGTCGGCAACTTCGGTTTTGCCGCCTATCGACTGAATTACGACGTCGCCTCTGCCCGAAACGGCTTTGAACGACAAGTAAACTTCGCCCGTCGTGAAGCCCTCGAATTTTACGGGAAGAGAGGACGAATTAAGGTCGGCTATCTTATAGAGTTTTTCGCCCGATTCGCTGCCGTCGGGGCGACCTATCCAAGAGTAATTGCCGTAACTGTAAACGCAATTATCTTCCGTATCGTAATAGAAGTTCATAGGATAAAGTCTGTTCGCCGCTTCGTAACTCTTGTCGGGGTTAACGTAAGACGGCGAGAGCCAATAGGTAGAAAACCTCGTGTCCCAAGCGACGGCGTCGCCCTTTAAAGGGTAATAGTTATTGAACGCGGTCGAAACGCTCCCGAAGGAGGCGTGAACGAGCGTATTGTCGTAAGACATACTCGTTTCGGTTATATCGCTGTTCTTGTTGAAACGGATAGTGACCGCCCTTTTCGAGTCGTAAACGTCGGTGAGAGTCACGTCGACCACGGAAAGACTGCCGCCGTAAGAGTTGTTGGTCGTAAACGAGATTACGGGGAGATTTTTGCCCGTCTTTCTAAGGTCGATTATCCCGTTGTATCTGAAACCCGAACCCGAGGCGGTCATATCGAAAAGCAAGCCCTCCGATTTCACGCCCGCAACGTTTTTATGATTAGTAAACGCCGTGCCTTCCGAAAATCCGTTTTTATCCGTAACGAAGGAATTAAGTCCCGTCTTTACGGTAATTTCAATATTTTTCTCAACCGTTTCGCCCTCTATTTCCGCGGAAAGGGTAAGGGTATAATTTCCCGAGACGGGGAAAACGTACTCGTCGCCTACGTTTTCCGTTTCGCCCGACGGAAGTAAAATAACCGCCGAAACGGCAGTTTTCACGCCGCCGTAATAGCCGTAAGTTTCGCTTAAATTTATCGAATTGCCGACGTAGTACTCGGAAACTATATCCGTTAAAATTATGCGTTTGTTTTCCACGTTAAACGGAGTATCTATCGAACGTTCTCTGCCGAAAACGTCGGTATAGCGATAGGAAACGAGCCACAGTCCGCCCTCGGTCGGCGTAAACCCGATTTCTTCCGTCGATATTCTCTCCGAATAGGCTTTTACGCCCTTATGCCAGAAGGTCGCGTCAACGGCATACTCCCCCACTTCGGGAGCCCCGTCCGTGCGGCGTATTCCGCTTACGACTCTCGCGGTCGGGAAATACGATTTCTCGCCCGCAACCAACCACGTCGGAATTTCGCCGCCGTATATAATCTCGTCTTTCGGAGCGGACTCGTATACTTTAAGGTTTACTATTCTCGTCCGATACTCGAACGTATAACTGCCCTGCGACCAATCCAAAAAGACGGTCTTCGTATCTGCGGGAATACTCTCTCCCGTAGGCGTATACGCGGCTATAAGTTCGTTATCGACGGTATAGGTGTCTCCGAGAAGAGCGTATTTGTACACCGTCGGTTTGTTTGCGGCGTTTTCCGCCGCGGCGGAAAACGCCGCGATAAAACACCCGCAAGCCGCTATGGCGGCGATTAAAATCACAGATAATTTCTTTCTCATATTATCCCTCGTAAAAAGTTACGGTAACGACCGTTTTCGCTTTCGCTCCGTTGGCGAAATCGAGTTGCAACGGGTTTTTGGACGACGCCGAAAAGTAGGAGTTTCTCAGATAACCCGTCGTGTAATAGTTGAATTTATCCCCGACTTTCGTCATGCCCGATATTCTCGGCGGCATGTCGTTCGACTTGTCCTCGAAATATTCTTTACTGTCCGAAAAAGCCC
>CALGVF010000140.1 GCA_937920115.1 uncultured Clostridia bacterium | reverse complement strand
TGAAAATATTTTTGATTTTACCAAAGGAGCAATAAAATGGACTACGATTTTTTCGCGTATTTATCGAGAATGAAATATATCAAGCGTTGGTCGCTTATGCGTTCCACGAACGAAGAAAACATAATGGAGCATAGTCTGCAAGTGACCGAAATTGCTCACGCTATCTCTCTTATCAAAAACGAAATGTTCGGCGGTAACGTCGATCCGTACAAGGTTATGTGTCTTGCGGTCTACCACGAGACGAGCGAGGTTATAACGGGCGATTTGCCGACCCCTATCAAGTATTTCAATTCGCAGATAAATTCGGCGTACAAAGATTTAGAGGACCTTGCCGCCGAGAAACTTATCGAAAAGTTGCCGAACGAACTGAAACCGCTTTACAGAGAATTTATCCTTGCGGACAAGAACACGGAAGAATATAGAATAATGAAAGCGGCGGACAGAATTTCGGCGTACATAAAGTGCGTTGAAGAGGTAAAGAGCGGCAATAAAGAGTTTGTAAAGGCGAAAGAGAGTATAGGCAAAGATATAAAGTCGATAAACGATGAAGCGGTGAAGTATTTTATCAAGAACATACTGCCGAGTTTTGAAAAGACTCTTGACGAACTTGATCAATAATATAAAAGGTAATTGAAATAGAAAAAGAGAAAGAGTTTTAAACAAGATACTTGCGTTTGCGGGTATCTTGTTCTTTTATACGGTTAAATATGATGTGCATTCAAGTTTTTTGGAGTTCGGGACGTCGAGGGCGCCGTCCCCTACGGCGAGATTTTATACGTTTAATATAAGGCATAATCAAGAATTTTTTATGGTTTCGGGACGTCGGGGCGAAGTAGATTTTACGAGTAAAATTTCTAACTATTCTTGCTTTCCCCTTTGGGGAAAGTGGCGGCGTTAGCCGACGATAGAGGTTGTAAATGCAAACAGTAGAAAACACTCGCAATGTTTTAAGATGCAAGACCTCTCTCGTCTTTTGCTCACTCCGTTCGCAAAATACACTCTCCCCAAAGGGGAAAGCGAGATAGGATAGAAGGCTTCGCCTGCCACCATTCCCGTTTCATCGGGAAAGTTTACCTTACGCAGGGTAGGCTTCTTTTTTACGTTGTGTAGAGTTGAATTGTCAAATGAAACTTTTATCATTTATAAATACTTTGGTATGAATCGTTCACCCTTACGCAGGGTAGGCTTTTTATAAAAAACGAGAGAAACGTTTAATACGCTTCTCTCGTCAATTTTTTACTTATGAACGATTAGTTGTTTTCGTCTGTATCGGTGTTTTCAGTCGCTTCCGTAGTCTCTTCGGTCGCTTCCTTTTCTTCCGTTGCTTCGTCCGAATTTGCCGCTTCGTCGTAGTTGTATTCCGCGTTGTCGTCGGGAGCAACTACGTTGTGCTTGTTGCCGCCGCTCGTCTTGGTCGAGTGCTTTCTCGCGTCGTAACCGACTTTCTTGTGGTCGGGTGCGGATTCTTCGTAATAGGACTTGGTCTTCTTTATCTTCGACTTCTTGTTCTTGAGTACAGAACGAACGATAATCGCTACGAGAGCCGCTATAAGAACAACCGCTATAACGATGGAAATAATCTGAAGCCATACGTAGTTCTTTGCCGTGTTATCGGTCGATCCTGATTCCGAAGAAGATTCGGACGACGACTCGTCAGCCTCGGTTTCTATAATATATTCGTCCGCGTCAATCGTGTCGAAACGATAGTAGTGGAGAAGAGCGTCTTTGTTTTCGCCGATTTTACCTGCGAGGTAAATAACGGTCGGGTCGGTTTCGAGATATTTATCGGTAGCCTTTCCGTCTGCTCCCGTTTCCTGAATTCTGTTTTTGTCGTTCTTGGCGTCTTCTTCGTTTTTGTAGTAGTACTTCTTCGAGCCTTTGTCGGAGATTTTTTCGGTAAAATCGACAGGAATTTTATCGTAAACATCGGTGTAAGCACTTTCTACAGCGTCTGCGTCAACGTAAGTGGAATCGGAAGAACCTTTGTCCGCTTCGCCTAATAACGCAAGTCCGTTAGTTCCTGCAAAACCAACTTGAAGTTTATAGTTTTTAGCCTCGTTGCCGGTCTTGACAATGAACGTAACTACGGAATATCCGTCAAGATTCTGAGTGGAAGTGGTTTTAACCGTCGCTACCATATCCTTAGTTACGTTGCCTTCCTCATAGTTAAACACTGCAACTTTTCTCTCATCGCCGTACTTAACGCCGCAATCGTAAAGTCTTACGAACGCTTCGCCTTCGGCTACGTGAAGTTTAACGCTGAATTTGTAAGTGCTGTTCGCGGGAACGTTCGTCTCGTTGAGGGTAACGTATCCTTCGCCTTCGCCGTTTTTAATAAGAGCGATAGCCTGTACGTTCTTGTTTGAGTTGTTTACGTTAGCGGCGCATTTGCCTTTAAGAGTCGCAAGAGCGGCGTTCAAGTTCGCCTGCGAGTAAGCGTATTTGCTGTTTACGAGTCCCGCGGTGAGGTTGGTCTCTCTGTAAGTCGTCGAACCCGAGATATTTCCGAGACAGATAAGTTTGTCGTCAGCCATAACCTCCGAAGTGTTAATCGAATAAGAATCTTCGGTCGTATCGTCCTCGTCTTCGTCGTGATTGTCGTTAAGGTCTTTGCCGAGAAGAGTAAGGGTGGTTGCGTTCGTCGAATCGGCGTTCGAGAACTCCCATTCGGTAAGTTCGGTAACTTTGAAATCGTAGAACTCAGCCGTTCCGATGGGGAAATCGGTGTTCTTCATAGAAGTCTTCGTCGGTCCGAAAGTGATTTGAAGTTTGTAATTTACTCCCGTTTTGTTGGTGGTAAGGTAAATTACGTATCTCGCTTCGCCGTCGGTGGAAGAAATCGTGAGTGCGTCGGTCGCCTTTTCGTTGTCGGTGTCGATAACCTTAACGAACGCTCCGTTAGAACCTTTCTTGACGTCTACGTTCGCCTTGAAGGTAATCATTACGCCCTTGTAATCGTTTTCGCTGTCGTTATCGTTGTGGTTGTCGTAGTCGTAAGCGTCAAGGTCGGTCGCCGCGGAAGTAAAGGTGTAAGAAGTTCCGAATTCGGGTTTCTTACCGTTCTTGCCCGTAAAGTCGAATTTGAGTTTTCCGTCCTCTACCGTCGCCGTAAAGCCGTTGTCCGTCGCATACTGCTTTTCGTCCGCTTCCGTCTTGTTGGCGTTGTAGAAGTTCTGAACGGGGTCGCCCGAAATCGCGTATTTTTTAAGCGTTTTCGCAAAATCTACCTTGACGGTTTTGCAAGTGCCGTTGACGATAAAACTTTCGTCGTCCGTTACGTCTTTCTCGTAATTACTTCCGTCAACGATTACGTCGGCAGGCTCTTCGTCGTATTTAACGTCCTTAACTTCTTCGTCTTCGCCGAGTACGCTGTATTTGACGTCGTCGAAATAAGCGGTGCCTTCGCAAAGTCTTCCCTGATTGTTCTTGTCGCCGTGTCCGAGACCTAAAACAACTTGGAATTTGGTTACCGCGAAATCGCTTCCGCGGAGGTAAACTTTGTACTGTACCCATTCGCCCTGAGTGTCGATACTGTCGATAACGGTCGGAGCGATAGAGGTTCCGATAGTGTTGTTGATCTGAATGTACGCTCCCGTTTTAGCGGAGTATTGGTGCTTGACGTCTACCGTCTTAACCCATACGGATAAAAGCGCGTCTTTGCCGTGCTCCAAAGTAACGGTCGTGGAAGAAGTGAAGTACTGCGAAGTACCTGTTCCGCTCGTTCCGTTGTTTTTGAGCATAAGAACATATTTACCGTTCTCTTCTCCGTCTTTCGGTAAACTTCCCTCTCTCTTGCCGTCAGAGTACTCGTCTTTCGTAGTGTCTACGATACCCGATTTGACGTCGCTCGAAGAAGTACCGTAAGTTCTCGTCCACTTAATTCCCGAAGTGTAGGGGAAAGTCGCGGAGTCGGAAATGTTGTACTCGAAGTTTCCGTTCGCAATCTTCTGCGGGTCTTTGACTTCGGAAGTCGATTCCGAGGTCGAGTCCGAGTCGGACGCGGAGGTCGATTCGCTCGATCCGCCGCCGCAGGCTACCGCGAGGCAAAGCGTGAGCGAAAGAACGAGCGCCGTGAGAAGCGTAAGCAACGCTTTTAAGTTAAACTTGTTCTCAGTTTTGTTCATAAGTCACCTTTCAATAAGTTTTTGCCGCCGCCCGCGTTTTACGAGGGAAATCTCGCGTACGCGTAACGCGCGACATTTATTTAGACTTGTCCATTATACAATATTTATCGGTAAAATGCAATAATTCTGCGGCTAAAATAACAAATTTTTCAAATTTAATCTATATTTTTTCGAAAGACTGTCAATAATTATTTCGTTCATAAAGCAAAAATACGCGAAAATCGACTTATAGGCGGACTTATGCGGCTATTCGAGGAGGGAATATGAGCGAAGAAATAAAAAACAAATTGTATCTGATACTGACGGGAGTGGTCACAGGACTTGCGAACGGCTTTTTCGGAGGCGGCGGAGGAATGATAGTCGTACCCCTAATGACCTTTCTTTTGAAAATGAAAACGAAAACGGCTCACGCGACCGCCCTCGCGGTAATATTGCCCATAACGATAATAAGCGCGATAGTCTATTTTTTAAAGGGCAGTTTCGATTACAAAAACGGAATACCCTCGGGAATAGGCGTAATCGCGGGCGGGGCGATAGGGGCGTGGTTGCTCGGAAAACTCTCGGCGAAATGGGTCACGAGAGTGTTTGCGATAGTAATGCTTGCAGCGGGCGTTAAATTATTGTTTTTTTGAGGCGAAATTATGTGGAAAATAGTTTTATTGGTAATATCGGGCGTTGCGGCGGGCGTACTCGGCGGCATGGGAATGGGCGGCGGCACAATACTCATTCCCATACTCACGATATTTTTCTCGGTGGAGCAGAAAGCCGCTCAGGCGATAAATC
>CALGVF010000139.1 GCA_937920115.1 uncultured Clostridia bacterium | reverse complement strand
GACAACCTCTCTCGTCATTTGTTCACTTCGTTTACAAATGCCACTCTCCCCAAAGGGGAAAGCAAGTTTTTTTTGTTTGTATGTGATTTTTTATAAAAGATTTATAAAGAGAAAATTCTTTTATTTATCAACTTTATAACGTTATAAAAATTGATAAAACGATAAGCGAATAAATTTTGATGTTTACCACGTTGCAAAATCTAAAATATCTTGCTTTCCCCTTTGGGGAGAGTGGCGGCATAAGCCGACGAGAGAGGTCAACAAAACAGACTGAATTGTTTTCACACGGAGTTGTCTTAAACGATAAAAAAACGATACCCGCATCAAAACAGGTATCGTCTTTTATTATATTTTATTCTTACTTTCTCTTCGCGTCGCGTTTCAGCACGTTAAGAAGTATGTATATTCCTATCAGAAGAACTACCGAGCCGATAAGTACGAGATACATTACCCACTGCTCTACGTTCGCCCCGAAGAAACTGAGTCGGCAGTCTATACCTGCCTTTATTCCGTTCATAGTCTCGGGCGGGAAGCCTACGCTTTCCATTTCGGCGAAAACTCCCTTTAACGCGTGATTTCTTATAAGCGAAGTGCCGTAAGTCCCCGGCAAAAACATCAGAGCATTTTGAAGAATTTCCGAATTAAACGAATTTATCGGCATATACGCTCCGCATAAGAAGCCATAACCCGCCGAAACTATCGTCCCGACCGCTTGAGCCTGTCCGTTGGTAGTCAAAAATACGTTCACTATCGACGATAAAGCCGTTCCGAAAGTCGTTAAAAGCACTACGTCCGCTATTATAAGCATAACGTCCGCAAACGACATATACCAACAACCTTTTATCAATATGTAAATAAAGCACGCGATAGTCGCCGTGAAACTTACGATTAAAGTCGATAACAGCGAAGCCGTGAAATAGGACAGAGCCATACTCGATTTTTTCGCGGGCGAAACGATAAAATCGCTCCTTACCCCGTTTACTTTGTCCTGTATCATAATGAGGTTCGAGCAGAACGCCACCGTAACGCACGACACTGCAAGTAGCGAAGAAAACAGTTGAGCCGCAACCGTACCGTCGATGAGTTTTTCGGGAACAGAGATAATCGGTAGCCCTTGATCCGCTTGGAGTTTCTGAGCATCTTTAATCGCCGAAACGAAACTGTCTTTATACACACTCGCCAAAAAGGTCGCGTACAGTATAAGTAGTATTATAGGCGTTATAAGCGAGGAGAAAAACAGTCCTTTATCTTTAAAAAATACTTTAATATGTCTTTTAGTCAATGCGAGAAAAGTTCTCATTTCAGTTACCTCCGACAAGTTTTTTGCCCGTAACCGAAAGGAAAACGTCGTCCATTTTTCCTTTGGTTATCTCGAAATCGGAAAACAAATCGGGGTGAGCGATAATCATATCTCTCGCTTCCTCGGTATTTTTCACGGCGATTCTGAACGCGTCGCGAATTTCCTCGTAGGGCTTCCCGAGCGATTTAACCACTTCTTCCGAAACGTTATACACGGTGATAAAGTCGCCCGTATACTTGTTTTTGAGTTCGAGCGGAGTGCCTTCGGCGACTATTTTTCCGCTGTCCAAAATAATAACGTAGTCGCTGTCCGCCGCCTCTTCCATATAGTGCGTGGTCAGAAACACCGTCATATTCTCTTCTCTGCGGTAATTTTCTATAACGCTCCACAGCGTTTTTCTCGTCTGCGGGTCGAGACCCGTGGTAGGCTCGTCCAAAATGAGAATTTTCGGGTTATGCAAAAGCGCCCTCGCGACGTCTATTCTACGCCTCTGACCGCCCGAAAGTTTGCCGACTATTCTGTTTTTGAGGTCGGAAAAATCAAGAAGTTCGGCGAGTTCGTCTATTCTCTTTACCGCCTTATCGCCGTATATTCCGTATAACGCGGCTCTCGAAAGAAGATTGTCTTTTACCGACAGGCATTTATCGAGAGCGGAGTTCTGAAATACAACGCCGAGTTCCGACGATATTTTTTCCATATCGCCGTCGGCGTCGTACCCGTCTATCGTAACCGTTCCGTCGTCCTTTTTAAGTAGTCCGCACATAATGGAAATGGTCGTCGATTTGCCCGCGCCGTTCACCCCTAAAAACGCGAAAAGTTCGCCTTTTTTTACTTTAAACGAAAGGTCGTTTACAGCCTTTACCTCTCCGAATGATTTACGGAGATTTTTAATTTCTATAATCTCGTCCATATCTGTGAAAATTTTATCACAATCGCCTGCGTGTGTCAATCATTTATCGACTAAACTAAACCTGTATTTTTCTATGCCGTTAAAAATTCTTTCGGCGATTTTATCCCTGTACTCTTCGCTTAAAAGCAGTTTTTCGTCTTCGGGGTTGGACAAAAAGCCGCATTCACACAAAATCGCCGTACAATTCGCTTCGTTTAAAACGTAATAATCGCCCGCGAGAGCGGTATAATCTCTCTCGTATTCTTCCGCTTCGTTGAGTTCCGACTGAACTATATCGGCAAGCGTTTTACTCTGTTCGCTGTCGATTTTATAAAACACCTGCGAGCCCCGTCTCGACGGCGAAGAATAGTAGTTAAGGTGTATCGAAACGAATACGTCGGCTTTTGCGTTTAAGGTAATTTGCTTGCGTTTTAACATATCGCGGCGTTTAAAGCCCTTGGAATATATCCCGTAAAGTCCCGCGTCTGTCTTTCTCGTCATTACCGTTTTCGTGTCGCTTTTATCGAACTTCTCTTTGAGTTTTCTCGCAATATCGAGGTTGAGTTCGCTTTCCTTGACTCCCGTCGATATTCCCGACACGCCGCCGTCTATCCCGCCGTGTCCCGCGTCGATTACGACGGTAAACCTGTCCGAGGGAGAAGCCGCCGCACGCGACCGAACGCACGCGAGAGCGACGTAAGTCGAAAGAAGAACGGTTAAACCCGCCGCGGCGATAATTTTAATAAAATTGCGTTTCATACGTTTCATAAGAAATTATTATTCCTACTATATATAAAATATTCCTTTCGACGATTTGACAAAACCCGTAAAAAAATATATAATAACCGTACTATGAGTAAAGAAAAGAATAAAACCGCCGCGGAAGCGGTAAAAGAGGAAACGACGGAAAAGAAAACCGTTAAAATTTACCCCGACTTAACCTACAACAAGGCTCAGAGATGGAAATCGCTCGTATACACCCTGCTTCTCGCCATTTTGATGGGCGGAATGGGACTGACGATTTTTATTCAAGGGTTAAAAACGCAGGACGGCAACTCGCTCGGCTATATTTCGGGAGCGGTAATGCTCGTGTTTTTAGTGGTTATAATTTCTACTTTGCCTTCGACTTTTAAGCAATATCCCGTCAAAGGCGACCCGATTATCGAATTTGACTCGAAAGAAATTACTATAAACGGCGAAAAGAAGAAACTTTCGGAAGTACTCGAAATGAGACTTACTATTACTTTGGAACCCGTCGGCAACAAGGAAGCGAACGAAAAGTATATCGATTCGATACTTTCCGCGGAGCCGCCGAGGAACGTTACGGGCAACCTCGATTTCGCCGTAAAGCATATCGGCAAAAAGGGCGAGACTTCCAAAACTCTTTACACGACGGTTGCGAACTCTTACGAAGCGTTGGTCGCGCTTTTCTCGGCGGGCGTAAAGCACTACTCGATAGTGTATTCAATGAAAAAGATAGCGAAGACCTCGACCTATAATTTAGGCGACACGACGACGGAGGACGGAGTAAAACTTTCCGACCTTTCCAAAAAAGACAGACTGAAACAACTGTATTAACGCCGAACAAGAACAGTACAAACAACAAGTTAATATAAGAAGCGAGGGCGAGTCGGTAAACCGACTCTCCCTCGCCTTTTGCTATGTTAAATTTACTCTTTGCATTATAAAAATCGCCGATAATCGACTTATAGGGCGATTTTATGGGTAATTTATTTCAACTAATTTACTTCAATCCTACAAGTTCGTCTATCGATACGTTGAAAAATTCGGCAAGCGATATGAGCGAATACATAGTGGGTTCCCTCAGCCCGTTTTCCCATAAACTTATAACACCCTTGCTTACGCCGATTGCTTTTGCAAGTTCTACCTGCCCTAAATTTCTCTCAGTTCTCAATTCTTTCAGAACGTCTTTAAATTTGTTTTCGTACTCCATATAAATAATTTTCTCACAACTGTAAGAAAAATACTTGACATCTTACAATAGTAAGATATATAATGAATACGTATTACAAACGTAAACAATTCTGAAAGGGTTTAAAATTCTACCGATTCCTTAAATCGGCGACTATGTCCCTTATGTGCGATATCTCTACGGGCGTTAAACCTTCTACGCTTATTACGTCCGTCTCCTTTCTGCATAACAAATAGTCCGTGGTAACTCCGAAATAATCTGCGATTTTTACGAGCATCTCTACCGACGGTTGTATGTTGTCGTTTTCCCAATTACTCACGCATTGCTTCGTAAGCCCTAACGCGTTTGCCATCTCTACTTGCGATACCCTCTTCGCCTTCCTCAGTTCTTTGATTTTTTCGCTCAACATACGCCCTTCTCCGTAGAATGGTTAAATTATTCAGATACTATTATACATAAATAGTTGACATCATCTAAAATACTATGGTATACTGATTATTGACTGATATAATAGTATTCAGTCCGTAAAATATAACGTTAGACATAATCGATATACCCGTATCGAGCGGCTCGGCAAATGTTTTACGTATTTGCCGAGCCGCCCCTTTTTTTGTTTTTTATAATTTTTTTTGTTGACATACAAAATTATTTATGTTAAAATGCTCTTACTTCTTAGGGGAGTAGTGAGCGAACAGCCCCGCCGATTACGCCGGAAAAGCCGTAAAAACGGACGAATAAAGCGGAATTACGGGCGTTCGTAGCAAGTCAACACACCGATTTTAAATCTGGCTTGCTTTAAATTACGAGACTTGAGTATAACGTTTGCTATGCTAAGAGTCTCGAAATATTTTGTTTTTTGACCTTGCATAGCGTTATGCGAGGTTTTTTTATGGATTTTTTATTTTTCTTTAACAGTGTTCTGCTCGGCGTGGGGCTTGCGATGGACGCGTTTTCCGTTTCGGCGGCAAACGGTCTTGCCGAACCGAATATGAAAAAGTCGAAAGAGTATTCTATTTCAGGAACTTTCGCGTTTTTTCAATTCCTTATGCCTATGCTCGGTTGGGTACTCGTTCACTTCGCGGCGGAACAATTCACGGCGTTTCAGAAAGCCGTGCCGTACATAGCCCTCGTTCTTCTTCTGTTTATCGGCGGCAAAATGCTCTACGAAGGCATAAAAAACAGGGGCGGCAACGATAAAAACGGCGAAGAAACGGCGGCGACTGCGGTTACAAACCTTACCCCCGTCCGACTTCTCGTTCAGGGAATCGCGACTTCGATAGACGCCTTGTCGGTCGGTTTCACGATCGCCGAATACAAGGTTACGGAAGCCCTCGTCTGCTCGGCGATAGTCGCTGCGGTGACTTTCGGAATCTGCGTTGCGGGTACGTTCATAGGAAAAAAATTCGGCACGAAACTCGCCGGAAAAGCGACTATCCTCGGCGGCGTGATTTTAATAATTATCGGTCTCGAAATATTTATAAAAGGAATTATATAAAAAGGAGTTATATAATATGGAAAAGGTGAAAAACGCCGAAACGCTCGGTTCGGAAGAGGTATTGAAACTTCTCGGAACAGACAAGACGACGGGACTTACCGAAGAGGAAGCGGCAAAAAGGCTCGAACTCTACGGCAAGAACAAACTCGCAGAAAAAGCGAAAGAACCGTGGTGGAAGATTTTTTTCGCGCAGTTCAATGACGCAATGATTTTCGTACTTTTTGCGGCGATTCTCGTAACCGCAATCGTATCGATTTACGAAACGGTCAAATGTATTCGCGGCGGCGGTACGTTCGACTTCTTCTCTGTCGGCGATTGGCCCGACGTAATCATTATCCTCGCCGTAGTGGTCGTCAACGCGATTATCGGTACGGTACAGGAAATCAAGGCTCAGTCCTCGCTCGACGCCCTTAAAAAGTTGTCAAGCCCCGAAACTACGGTAATAAGAGACGGAAAACGCCGCAAAATTAAGTCGGAAGACCTCGTTTACGGCGATATAGTCGTAATCGAAGAGGGCGACACGATCGGTGCGGATATAAGGCTTATCGAGTCGTACAATCTCAAAGTAAACGAATCGAGCCTTACGGGCGAATCTACGCAAGTCGAAAAATCGGCGGGCGTTACCCTTTCCGAACCCGTCGGAATAGCCGACAGAATAAACTGCGCGTATATGTCCTCGCCCGTATCTTACGGCAGGGGCTTAGGCGTGGTTATAGCCAAGGGAATGGAGACGGAAATCGGCAAAATCGCCACGGCAATCGACGAAGAACCCGAGGAACTCACTCCCCTTCAAAAAGTGCTTGCGAAACTCTCGAAATCGCTCGGACTTATCACCCTTGCGGTGGTAGTCGCGGTATTTATCGCCGACCTTATATGGATATTCATCGACGGAAGAGGAACGGTCGTAGAGGCGTACATAGAAACTGTTTTATCCTCTATTTCGCTTGCGGTTGCGGCAATTCCCGAAGGACTGCCGGCAGTCGTTACCATAGTTCTCGCCATAGGCGTACAGAAAATGGTCAAGGCGAACACCATCGTGAGAAAACTCCCGTCGGTAGAAACTCTCGGGGCGGTTTCGGTGGTATGCTCGGATAAAACGGGAACTTTAACTCAGAACAAAATGACGGTAGTCGAAGCGTATCAGAGCGGCAAAATCGTCGAAAGAAAGGACTTCGCTTCGATAACCGACCCCGATTTCAGACTTCTTGCAAAGGGAATGTGTCTCTGCTCCAACGCCACGGTCGACGAGGGAGTATACGGCGACCCGACGGAAATCGCCCTCGTTAATTTCGCGGGCGAACTCGGGATGAAAAAGTCCGAACTCGAAAATCTGACCCCGAGAACGGACGAACTGCCTTTCGACAGCGAAAGAAAAATGATGACCACCGTTCACGACGAGGGCGAAAGGAAAATCGGCTACACGAAAGGAGCCCTCGACTCTATACTCGCCCACGCGAACGCTATTTTGGAAAACGGAGTCGTAAGACCCATTACCGAAGAAGATATAAAGAAAATCTACGAGATAAACTCGTATTTTTCGGGTAAAGCGTTGAGGGTACTCGCCCTCGCGATAAAGGAGACCGAAAAGCCGAACGAAGAAGAACTCGCGTTCGTCGGACTCGTCGCAATGGTAGACCCTGCCCGTCCCGAAGCGAAAGGCGCGGTCGAAAAGTTCAAGAAAGCGGGAATAGTCACCGTAATGATTACGGGCGACCACAAAGACACAGCGTTCGCGATAGCGAAAGAACTCGGCATATGCGAAGAAAAGAGTCAATGCAAGACGGGCGCGGAAGTCGACGCAATGACGGAAGAAGAACTCCGCGAAGCGTGCAAGACGACGAGAGTATTCGCGAGAGTTTCGCCCGAAAACAAAGTTCAGATAGTAAAGGCGTTCAAGGCGAACGGCAATATATGCGCGATGACGGGCGACGGCGTAAACGACGCCCCGAGTTTAAAGGCGGCGGACATAGGTATCGCCATGGGAATTACGGGAACGGACGTCGCTAAGGGTGCGGCGGATATGGTTCTGACGGACGACAACTTCGCCTCTATCGAAAAGGCGGTCGAGGAAGGCAGAGGCATTTTCGCGAATATCAAAAAGACGATTTTGTTCCTTATATCGAGCAATATCGCCGAAGTACTCGCAATGTTCCTGATAATCTGCGTGGGACTGCCCGCTCCGCTTATCGCAATTCACCTCTTGTGGGTCAACCTGATTACGGACAGTCTGCCCGCAATCGCCCTCGGAATGGACAGAACTTCGAGCGACGTTATGAACGACAAGCCGAGAGACCCGAACGAAAGTATTTTCGCCCGCGGCGGCATGGCGTTAATTATAGTGAGAGGGGCGATACTGACCGTCTCGGTACTTCTCGCCTACTTCTCCGCAGGTTGGCTCAACGGGGCGTATACGTTGTCCGAAATCAAAACGCTTTTCTCGAACAATTCGGAGATTTTGCATCAGGCTCAGACAATGGCGTTCACGACCTTAGCGTTCGGCGAACTTCTGCACATGCTCGGAATGAGAGACGAAAACAAGTCGTTCGTTACGGTATTCAAGAGTAAAAACGTAATGATGGCGATAGCGTTTGTCGTAGGAATAGCCCTTCAATTCGCAGTAATAGAAATACCCGCGATAAGGACTGTATTCTCGACGGCGAACCTCGAACCGATGGAATGGCTTATAACCGCCGTATGTTCGTTCGCTCCGCTTATTTGGCACGAAATAGTAGTACTTGTCAAATTTATAAAGAGAAAAATCAACACGACGAAAAATTAAAACGTTTAAAAGATTGCGAAAAAAGGTATAAAATTTAAGCGACAGACAGTCGCAAGACATTAAAGACCGCCGCAAGGCGAAGCGAACGCTTCGCCTTGCGGCGGTCTTAACGTTGTAATTATACGAAAGACCTCTTTCGTCAACTTCGTTGACACCTCTCTCGTCGGCTTCGCCGCCACTCTCCCCATAGGGGAAAGCAAGAAAGGTTAGATTTCGCAAAGTAAGAAATCATTAAAAAATCTTACTTCTTTTATTTTTTTGATATTTTTACAAAAAAGAGGCATTAGTCCTAAGCAAACTAAATAAACTTGCTTTCCCCTTTGGGGAGAGTGGATTTTGCGAGCGGAGCGAACAAAAGACGAGAGAGGTCTTGTGTTGAAAGTATTGCGAGTGTATCCATAATTCTAATTTTGAACTCTATCGTCTTGACTTCTATTTCATTCCGTCAACCCACTTCGCCTTATGGCGAATGCTGCTCTCCGTCAGACTTCCTCTACCGTCTCTCCCGCCGAACTCGGCAACCCCCTCGCCGTCACCTTCGGGGTCTGCTCTCCCGATGAAACGGGAGAGGTGGCAGGCGAAGCCTGACGGAGAGGGGGCG
>CALGVF010000138.1 GCA_937920115.1 uncultured Clostridia bacterium | reverse complement strand
TCCGTCAGACTTCGTCTGCCACCTCTCCCGTTTCATCGGGAGAGCCTACCCCAAAGGGGAAAGCAAGAAAAAAGGGGAAAGCAAGAAAAAATGACGGGCTTCGCCCGTTGCGAAACGATAATTGATAAAAATTAAGGTAACGATATATGAAAAAAGCAGTGATTTTTGACCTCGACGGCACTTTGACTAATACTACGCTCGATATTTGCGATAACGTCAATTTAGCCCTCGGAAAATTCGGATATAACCCCATTACCCCCGACGAGGCGAGACGATTCGTCGGCAACGGAGCGAAAATCTTAATCGAACGCTCCCTTAAAGGCGTTATGCCCGATAATTTCAACGAAATAGTCGATTTGTACAACAATTCGTACAACTTCTGCGGAAGCCCGAGGACTTTCGTCTACGACGGTATGAAAGACCTTGTAAAGAGGCTCAAAGCGGACGGGTATCTGCTCGCCGTCGTCTCAAACAAACCGCAGGACGGAACGGACGAGGTTATAAAAACTTTCTTCGGAAACGGAATTTTCGACTACGTTTTCGGTCAGCGTGACGGAGTGAAAACAAAACCCGACAAAGAACCCGTCGAAATCACCCTTAACGCCCTCGGCGTGAAAAAGGACGAAGCCGTCTACGTGGGCGACAGCGAAGTGGACGTTTTAACGGCGAAAAATTCGGGCGTGGACGGAATAACCGTTCTTTGGGGTTACAGAGATAAGGAACTTCTGCTCGAAAACGGAGCGAAAACCCTTGTTTCTACCGCCGAAGAACTCTATAAAGCGATAAAAAACTTATAAAACAAGCAAAATTCGGGCTTCTGCCCGACGGAACTATATACAGGAGTAATAAACAATGGCATTTTCAAAATTTCTCGACGAAAAGAGAAAAATCATTAAAGAACTCGTAGCCGAACTCGGAAAAACGTTCGGGTACGTGAGCGTACTCGGTACGGACGTAAAGGCTACGCTGTACATGGCGGACGCCCGTTCTTCGAGTATCCGCGACGGCTCGGGCGAATGCGGTTTCGTCGTAAAACTGTGGAACGGTAACGCTTTCATGGAATATTCGACGGACGATATTTCGGGCGATATGAAAGAACTTGCGAAAAAAATAGTCGAAGCGACGAAAATTTCCGCGAGTTTAGAGGATAAAACCATTAAGCCGATATCGAAGCCTGCGGACGAACCGCTCGTAAAATCTTTCGTAAGAGGGGTTGACTTCGACGAGTATACGGACGGCGAACTTCTCGACTTCTGCAAGTCGGTAAGGGATAAAGTCAAAAACGCGAGCGACAAAGTCGTGAACGCAATCGGGTATCTGCAACCGTTTACCGTTTCCAAACTGTTCATAACCAAAAACAGAGAACTCGACCAATTTTACGGTTGGTGCAACGGCATGGCGATAGCCGTCTACAAGGACGGAAAAATCGTCAGGGCGAGAGAGAACGCGTATTCGTATAATGTATCCGAGGTAATGAGAGAGTTGCCGTCGAAAATCGGCAAACTTATCGACAAAGCCGCTCACCTCGTCAAAGCCGAACCCATTAAACCGGGGGTATACGACGTCATAACCGACAGTTCGATAACGGGACTTATCGCTCACGAAGCGTTCGGTCACGGGGTCGAAATGGATCAGTTCGTGAAAGACAGAGCATTAGCCAAGGAATACGTCGGCAAATACGTCGCTTCGCCCATATCGAATATGAGAGACGGCGCGGCGGCGGTCGTTTCGGCGGCTTCATACTTTTTTGACGACGACGGAGTTCTGGCGGGCGATACTCAGATTATTAAGGACGGTATTCTCGTATCGGGAATATGCGACCTCGTTTCGGCGTGCCAACTCGGCGTAAAGCCCACGGGCAACGGCAGAAGAGAGAGTTTCAAGAGAAAGGCGTACACGAGAATGACCAACACATTCTTCGAGGGCAGAAACGACAAACTCGAAGATATGATAAAGTCGGTAAAACACGGCTATATGCTCTTCGAGACCAACAACGGCATGGAAGACCCGAAGAATTGGCAGATTCAATGCACCGCGGAATACGGAATAGAGATAATCGACGGCAAACTCACCGAAAATTACGTTTCGCCCGTCGTAATGAGCGGAAGCGTTCCCGAACTTCTGAAATCTATCACTATGATTTCGGGCGGCGTCGAGATTATCGGCGCGGGAATGTGCGGCAAAGGATATAAAGAATGGGTGAGAGTGACCGACGGCGGTCCCGCTCTCAAAGTGAAGGTGAAACTCGCATGATAGACGTAACGAAATATCTTAAAGAGAATAAGGAACTTACCGATTACAGGGTAAACGAAGTGAAAAACGAGTCCTACGAGGCGTTTTTCGTTCACAGAAAACTCGAAACCGTAAGGGCGACCGAATATACGGACGTTTCCGTGACGGCGTATAAGGACCACGACGGCAAAAAGGGCGAATCGTCTTTCTCCGTCTACGCTTCGACTACCGAGAGCGAATTGAGAGAAAAAATTGCCGCGGCGGCGAAGAGGGCGGAACTCGTGTTCAACGAGCCTTACGAAATTCCCGAGGGCGGCAAAGCCGAAACGGAAGTTTCGTCGAACGTAAAGGACTATAAGCCGAAGGAACTCGCCGCGAAAGTCGCGGAAGCGGTATACGCCGCCGATAATTATGAGGACGGCTCGATAAACGCGGTCGAAATTTTCATTTACAAGAAAAAAATCACCGTAAAAAACAGCAGGGGCGTAGACAAGTCCGAGACGGGCTACGAGATAATGATAGAGGCTATTCCGACTTGGAACGAAGGCGGAGAGTCGGTCGAACTCTACGAGGCTTACAGGACTTCGGAGTTCGATTTCGCCGCGATAACCGCCGAAATAGACGGCAAAATGAAAGAGGTCAGAGACAGAAAACACGCCGTGAAACCCGAGAAAATCGGAAATGCGAACGTAATTCTGAACGCCAAGGAAATTTCCGAACTCATATCGGAGTTGGCGGCGGACGCCGATTACGCGACCGCGTATACTCATTCCAACGTGAAAAACGTGGGCGACGGTTGGCAGAATAACCCGACGGGCGACAAACTCGTCGTGACTGCGAGAGGAGCGGTAAAAGGCAGCGTTTATTCGGCGACATTCGACGCGGACGGAACGAGTCTTAAAGATAAAAAGATTATAGACGGCGGCAAGGTCGTCGGAAGATACGGCTCGAACAGATTTGCGAAATACCTCGGCGAGGAAGTCACGGGTAATCTGCGTTGCTTCGAGGTCGAAAAAGGCACGCTTACCGCAGAAGAGATTAAAAAACAACCTTATATAGAGTGCGTATCTCTTTCGGGACTTCAACTCGATTTATATAATGATTATATAGGCGGGGGGATAAGGCTCGCGTACTACTTCGACGGCGAAAAGACCGTTCCCGTAACGGGAATTTCTATGAGCGGCAGACTGTCGAACGTTTTGGAGACCTTAAAGGCGACGGATAAAATCGTAACCGAACGCAATTACAGGGGACCCGACAAAATAATGCTCGCGGGAATGGAAATTCTTTAAGGTATCGTCAATATTTACCGTAAAGAGCGAAAAAACAGTTGACGAAAATATTTTTTAATGATATACTTTTTAAGCATTTATCTGTAAACGTATGCGTTGCAGAATATTTGCCGTGTTCAAAACAGCACGCTAATCACGCTTTCTTTAAACGGAATAGGGTCCGTTTTCAGAATATCCACTACTATAAGGAGGTAAAGAAATGCCAACGATCAACCAACTCATCAAGCAAGGCAGAGTTACGGCGGCGGACAAGTGCAAGACACCTATCATGGGACATTGCCCTCAGAAGAGAGGAGTATGCCTTTCGGTTACTACGACTTCCCCCAAGAAACCTAACTCGGCTCTTCGTAAGATTGCGAGAGTACGTCTTACGAACAAGCAGGAAGGAACGGTTTACATTCCGGGCGAAGGACACAACCTTCAGGAACACAGTTCCGTTCTTATTCGTGGCGGCAGGGTAAGAGACCTTCCCGGCGTAAGATATCACATCATTCGCGGAACTCTCGATACTGCGGGCGTAGCGAAGAGAAAACAGGCAAGAAGCAAATACGGCGCTAAGCGTCCTAAGTAATTTTTAGAAAAGACTTTTTGCAAAACCAAAAACATTCACCCTACTTATGGCGGAAATTCTGAAACGCCCGAAAAAGTAGGCAGTACGACGCCACGGACGTCGGAAGGTTCGCTCCCGTAGAATATACGGTTTAAGAGCGATAGCTGTACACGGGTTAATTACCCTAAAAAATTTAAAGGAGGACAACAACAATGCCAAGAAGAGGTAACGTGCCGAAGAGAGACGTATTACCGGATCCGATATACGGCAATAAAGTGCTTACCAAACTTATAAACCAAGTAATGCTCGACGGCAAGAAAGGAACGGCTCAGACGATCGTTTACGACGCTTTGAAAAAGGCTTCGGAAAAACTCGGAGTTGAGCCTATGGACGTGTTCACGCAGGCGATGAACAACGTAATGCCCCTTCTCGAAGTAAAAGCGAGAAGAGTAGGCGGTTCCAACTATCAGGTTCCTATCGAAATCAGACCGGAGAGAAGACAGACGCTTGCTATCCGTTGGATAGTTGCGAGCGCGAGAAAGAGAAGCGACCGCGATATGAGCAACAAACTCGCAGCCGAACTCATGGACGCTTACAACAACGCGGGCGGCGCTGTCAAGAAGAAGGAAGATACTCACAGAATGGCTGAGGCGAACAAGGCGTTTGCTCACTATCGCTGGTAATAAGGAGTAATTTAACGATATGCCAAGACAATACGACTTACAACATACCAGAAACATAGGTATAATGGCGCACATCGACGCGGGTAAGACGACGACCACCGAGCGTATTCTTTTCTACACGGGAAAGACTCATAAACTCGGCGAGGTTCACGACGGAGCCGCGACGATGGACTTCATGGTACAGGAGCAGGAAAGAGGTATAACCATTTGCTCCGCCGCTACCACCTGTTTCTGGAAAGGTAACAGAATCAACATTATAGATACTCCGGGACACGTTGACTTTACCGTAGAGGTCGAAAGATCTCTCCGCGTACTCGACGGAGCGGTCGCTACGTTCTGCGCGAAGGGCGGCGTTGAGCCGCAGTCCGAGACGGTATGGCGTCAGGCGGACAAGTATCACGTTCCCCGTATCGCATACGTCAACAAAATGGACATCAACGGCGCGAACTTCGACAACGCCGTAAAGATGATGAGAGAGAGGCTTAAAGCCAACGCTATTCCCATCTGCCTTCCCATCGGTAAGGAAGATACTTTCTGCGGAATAATCGACCTCGTTCAGAACGATTCCATTATATATCACGACGACCTCGGTAAAGATTTCACGGTCGGACCTATCCCCGCGGAATACGCGGACGCGGCAGCCGAAGCGAGAAACGCTTTGATGGAGGCTTGCGCGGAGCAGGACGACGAACTTATGGAAAAATTCTTCGAGACGGGCGAACTTACCCCCGAAGAAATGAAGAAAGCCATAAGAAAGGGTACTCTCGCTATGAAGATGAACCCCGTTCTTTGCGGATCGAGTTATAAAAACAGGGGCGTTCAGCACCTTCTCGACGCAATCGTAGACTATCTCCCGAGTCCTATCGACGTAGATCACGTTAAGGGTATCAACCCCGACACCGATCAGGAAGAAGAGAGAAAGACGGACGACGACGAGCCGTTCGCAGGACTTGCGTTCAAGATGGTTGCAGACCCGTTCGTAGGAAAACTCGCTTATTTCAGAGTTTACTCGGGTTCGCTCGCGGCAGGCTCTTACGTGTATAACTCCACTAAGGGCAAGAAAGAAAGAGTCGGAAGACTTGTTTTGATGCACGCTAACCACAGAGAGGAAATCGACAGAATTTACTCGGGAGATATCTGCGCGATAGTCGGTCTTAAAGACACGACGACGGGCGATACGCTCTGCGACGAAGACCACCCGATTATCCTTGAAAAGATGGAATTCCCCGAACCTGTTATTCAGGTAGCAATCGAGCCTAAGACGAAAGCGGGACAGGAAAAAATGACCCTCGCACTTCTGAAACTCGCCGAGGAAGACCCGACCTTCAAGTTCTATACGGATAAAGAAACGGGACAGACGATTATCGCCGGAATGGGCGAACTTCACCTCGAAATTATCGTAGACAGACTTCTGAGAGAATTCAAAGTCGAAGCGACCGTAGGTAAGCCGCAGGTTTCGTACAAAGAAACGTTCAGAAAAGCGGTCGAAGCCGAAGGAATGTACAAGAGACAGTCCGGAGGTAAAGGTCAGTACGGTCACTGTAAAGTCAGATTCGAGCCTTTGGAACCCGGAAAGGGCTTCGAGTTCGTCGACGAAACGGTCGGCGGTTCGATTCCGAAGGAATATATCGAGCCTGTCAGAAAGGGTATCGAAGAGGCTTCCAAGAACGGTTACCTCGCGGGATACGAAATGGTCGATTTCAGAGCGACCGTTTACGACGGTTCTTACCACGAAGTCGACTCTTCGGAAATGGCGTTCAAGATCGCGGGTTCGCTTGCGTTCAAAGACGGTATGAAGAAGGCTAACCCCGTACTCTTAGAGCCTATCATGAAGGTTGAAATCGTAACTCCCGAAGATTACTTCGGCGACCTTATGGGCAACGTTTCTTCGAGAAGAGGTACTATCCTCGGAACGGAAGACAGAAACGGCTCGAAAGTTATCGACTCGTTCATTCCGCTTTCGGAAATGTTCGGTTACGCTACCGAACTTCGTTCGAGAACTCAGGGAAGAGGTCAGTTCACAATGCAGTTCGACCACTTCAACGAATGTCCGAAGTCCATTGCCGAGAAGATTATCGGCGAAAGAGCGGTTAAGCACGACGACTAATCCGTTGTTTTTAATCGTTTGAATTCTTCCGCGGG
Source organism: uncultured Clostridia bacterium (assembly GCA_937920115.1). Taxonomy (GTDB): domain Bacteria; phylum Bacillota; class Clostridia; order Christensenellales; family Borkfalkiaceae; genus UBA10281. Next base: position 371 of record CALGVF010000138.1, on the reverse strand, counting down.
GCAGGTTTGCGAAGAAAACGTTGTTCGTTTTAACTCTTCCTAAGAATCCCCGCGAAGAAAACATCATCAAGGTTATCATACCGAAAGGTATATAATACAAAAAAATAAAAAAACAAAAACAAAAAACAATCAAATCTAATTTATTGGAGGAAAAAAACTATGGCAAAAGCAAAATTTGACAGAAGCTTACCGCACGTAAACATCGGTACCATCGGACACGTTGACCACGGCAAGACCACTTTGACCGCGGCAATCACGATGGTTATGGCTTGCAAGGGCGACGCAGAGAAGATGAGATACGATCAGATCGATAAAGCGCCCGAAGAAAAAGCAAGAGGTATCACAATCAATACCGCTCACGTTGAGTATAA
>CALGVF010000137.1 GCA_937920115.1 uncultured Clostridia bacterium | reverse complement strand
CATTGTATGTGATTGGTTTATTCCCATAACAAATATGGGCGAAGGGATATACATAGAATATTGGGGCAGAAAAGACCGCGATTATGAAGCAAGAAAAAATGACAAAATAGAATTATATAAAAGACATAATCTTCCTTTAATACAAATACGAAAAGACGAGCCAAAAGGCGATTCTCAAACTTTTAAGGCTAATCTAGAAAGAAATATTAGAAATATGGCAATGGAAGAGTTTGGATTTATGCCTAAATGGTGCAACCCCACCAAATCAAAAGGCACTAAATAACGTAATACTACATGGTTATAAATAAACTGCAAAATAAAATTAAAATTTTTGAAAACAAAGAGGTCGTACAATTTATCACGGACTGAAAATACTTGTCTTTTGTAAGGAATAAAAAATGAGTCGGTTACAATTTGTAACCGAATGAGAAGGCTTAAAAACAAATAAAACCGTTACAATTTGTAACAGGTTGAGAATGATACAAAAAGGCATGAGTTGACTACAAACCGTAGTCAACTGAAAATTGTCTAAAAAACGAGCCGTTTATGGCTCGTTCTTCGGGAAAAGTGTTAAAATAAATCGCTGTGGGAGCCTGTTCGGAGTAGATAGAGATATAAAATCTCTTCGTCGTACTCATAAACAAGTAACCAATCGGGTTTTATATGGCACTCGCTACAACCTGCGAAGTTGCCTGTTAAGGTGTGATTGCGATACTTTTCGGCAAGCGTTTTACCGTCTGCGAGAAGTTGCAAAACTTCTTCGAGTAGTTTTAAATCGTTGCCTCGTTTTTGCATTAGTTTGAGGTCCTTCTTAAATTGAGAAGTCGGCTTTAAAGTGTATTTCATTTAAGAAGGTCCTCTACCATTTCGTGAACGTCCGAGTAAGATTTTCCGATAGACGGGTCTTTCTTCATTGCTTTAACTTCTTCCAAAGCGGCAAGACTCTGAGCGGAAGGCGACAGTTCGATATTAAACGGAATGCCTTGCTCGCGAATCGCTTGTTTCGTAAAGATTGTAAAAGCAGTAGTCATATTCATACCGAGTTCGGAAAAAAGAACGTCTGCCTGTTTTTTAAGGTTTTCGTCCATACGAATGGTAACGTTTACCGTAGACATATAAAATACCTCCTACTTTTAGTATTTGCATTATACACTATAAAATATGCGTTGTCAATATATTTATGTGCATTTTTCTTACAATGCACATAAAAATTAGTTATATGAACATTTTTGTTTGACAGAAAAGTGCATTTAAATGCACTTGAAAAATATTTATCCCCCACACTATTATTTTTTATACTTATAATTATGGCAGACTTTTATATTTCTTCAAATAAATACTCTTTACAGGAACGACAAACCAAACGCGGCAGAGTCTATGACGTAGTTTTCCGCATTATTTCGTTAGACGGAATCGAAAAGCAGAAAAAACTTTCCGGATATTCGTCGAAATCACTTGCAAAACAAGCGTATCTCGATTTTATTACCAACAAATGCGAACTCGTAAAAAACAATCCTATAAAAAAGAGAAAGACCATTGCCGACGGAAAAGACGAATTGACCGTTGAGAACCTTATTCCGCTTTATATTGCGGCAATGTCAAATCAAAATAAGGATAGCACGATATACGACAGAAAAAATACGCTTTATAATTTTATCTTACCTTACTTTCAAAAAACGAAAATAAGCGACCTATCGACAGAAAAACTTTATGAATGGCAAGACGAAATATGGAACAAGAAAAGCGATAAAACGGGCAACTACTACTCTTTCAATCGACTTTCAAGCATTCGCGGAACTTTAAGTGCGTTTCTAAATTGGTGCGAACTTCGTTACGGCGTACCGAATAATTTACGCAAAATAAAAAAGCCGAAACGACGCGTGCAAAAAACAAGCATGCAATTTTGGACGAGAGAGGAATTTAACAAATTTATCTCTGTTGTTGACAACCCTACCTACAATGCTATATTCAATATGCTTTACTTTACGGGAAGAAGAAAAGGCGAAGTGATCGCCCTTAATTCAGAAGACGTCAAACGCGATTATATAATCTTTGATAAAACATACACACGCAAAACAACAGACGATTCTTTGTATAAAATTACAACTACAAAAAATGAAAAACGCAATAAAACGATTATATGCGAACCGCTGAAAAAGGCTCTTCAATCATACGAGCCGCAGAGACCTTTCTACTTTGGCGGTAAGAACCCGATTCACGAAAACACAATCGCTCATGCGTTTGAAAGGTATATCGCCAAAGCCGAGGTGAAAAGAATCAGAATACACGACTTGCGACATTCCTTTGTTTCAATGTGTATACATCTCGGAGCAAGCGTTTATGTTGTTGCCGACCTTATAGGCGATACCGTCGAGCAGGTTTTAAAGACCTACGGACACCTCTATGAGGAAGATAAAAAACTCATAATAGACAGTATAAAGTAACGAATTAAAATGTTACCAAATTGTTACTAAAAAACATTTTACGCAATATATAGTGGTTTTATCAATTATAAAAAACAATATTTAGTACAGTGTATTACTCCCTTTATCTCCACCAAACGAAAAGACACGCCGTGTGCGTGTCTTTTCGTTTGTGTTAAAATCCTAAAAAAGGGACTCGAACGGCTCGGTAGTCGGCGAGTAAACGAAAGAATGATTACTCCACTACAACGAGCCGACTAAACAATCGACGGAACGATTGTTTGCGAGACAGGCGTGATAGCAAACTTGTTTGCGGAGCGAGTCCCTTTATCTCCAAGTCTAAATAAACTCGAACGGCTCGGTAGTCGGCGAGTAAACAAAGTTATTCAATACCAAAAACGTGAAATAATCGACTTATAGACCACTTTATCGCAATCACAATCGCCCTTACTCGTGAAAATGCTTGTTTCACGAAAAAAGGCGTGATAGCAAACTTGTTTGCGGAGCGAGTCGTTTGACCTCAATCAATTTACACGCTCAAATATTTTCGTTTACACCAAAGAGTACCTCTCATAATTTAACGACAATATTGTAATGGGTTTTAATAATGGCAAACTAAATTTAAATTCGATTTCATCATCTATATTATATGAGCACATATTCTTAATGCTCGGTAGTTTTATTTCTTTTTCCGGATTGAATGACATAATAAAGCCAAATGGAGGAGCTGATATTTCCGAACAAAAAAATTGTTCTCTATTTCCAAATTCACAAGTTGCAGATGGAGACGAAAATCTAAGTATTCCATTTTTAGTTACACTTAAATACATATACAACTCAAAATCATTGTTTGCAAATTCTTTTTCATTTCTATCAAGCACAAATTCCCTAAATTTATAAATATCAACGGTCTCATTTGGTAGTAACGAACAAAACATAGCAATCACTTCTTTTATAAAGTTTAACGGTTTTAATTTACATTCAATTTGCAACATGTGATTTAAACTTTTAACTTGATCAATATTTAATAAACCACATTTAATTTTGTTAGCAAAATCACTGTACGCGGGAACGTAATACAATCGCCACAAATTGTCTTTTTTCTCAATCCGCCCTGCGATATGTGGAATCTTTTTTCTTCTAATGTTTTCTCACCCGACAAAACATCATCAGACAAAAATTCATTCATTGTATAATACTTAACTGTTGACTTATTTCCCGACGATTTCGGAGGCATGTGTTCCCATGTCAATATTTTTTCTTTTCCGCATATATGGCATTTATCTGTTTTTTTACATGATGATTCTTTATATGTCATAATGAAAAACCTCGTCTAACAACTTCCAACTTTCGGAAGTTATATCGTCGCTGTAATTGCCCGTACAAATACACAGTTCGTCGCTGTTTTTATCAAAACGAACAAAACCGCCTTTCAAACCGTATTTTTCAAGATATGCTTTAAGCACTTCAAACTTCTTCGGCGAAAAAATATCTATATCTTCACTATTCCCTGCCTTATCGAAGCCGCCCTTCGTTTCGATTATCCACGTTTCCCCTTTCACAGACACAATATAGTCGGGATAAAACAGTTTTTGTCGATTGCCGTTGTCGAGATAAACGATAGATAAATATTCGTCGCCTTTGTCGCCGTTTTTATAAATCCAATCGACTGAGACACATTTTTCGCAATATTTCTCAAACTTCTTTTCGGCAGTCGAACGCGGTTCGGCAGACAATAAATACCCTTGATATACGTTTTTAACGCTTTCAGTTTGTATTTTCCCTGCTCCGTCGTATGTAAATTTGCACACCCTCGGCAACGTAAATTCCTTCATTGAGACCATATCGGGCGAAATGACGCCTTGCAAAAGTTGTACCGCCATCGCCTCGCGACAATTACGACGCAACAAATCGACGTTGTTTATTATAAACGCATACAACTCCCTTGTGGGAAGCGAAAGTAATTTAGCCGAATAATCGAATTTCTCCCCGAACAACTTGCCGATTATCGTCTGCATGTACTTGTATTCCATGCCGATTTCTCGCCCGATAACGCCGATTGAGTGGTGGCGGTCACGCCCGAGTTTATGCGTGTTTACGGTCTCTTTTACAGTCACGGTATTGAGTTCGCCTTTCTTCAAATCTGCAAGCGTCGCAACGTTGCCCGACTGCGTATATGTGTTTATCGAGTCGGAAAACACAAACCCCGCCGTCTCCAACCTCGTCTGATTTTCCCTTTTATTTCCCGTCAACCCGAACGTACTTTTGAAATAACTTGCAATGGAAAGCAACGCTTTTCTCGGGTCTCTTAAATCTGTAACCGTAGTTCGCTGTTCTTTTGTAAGCGTAAACGACTTGTATTCGTTTTTCAGAAAAACGTCTTTTCCGTCAAGAGCCCCTTTGTTAAGGACCGCTTTTACCCCTGCGGTAAACTTTTGGTCAAACGTGTAAAGATAGCAACAGTCTAACGTATCGTTTCCATAATGTTTTGCCTCGGGCATACGACGAATACGCCCTATCGTCTGAATCTCAAACGTTTCGTCCATATTTTCGCGGAGTTTTACAAGAATTTGAGCCCGCGGACAATCCCACCCAGTGGCGACCGCCTGCTTCATAACCACCGCAATTTGTTTTCCGTCGTTCGCGGATATATTTCCGATATTTTCGTGCCTGCCCGAAAGCCATATCGCGAGCGTTTCGTTTTCGATATTTATGCCTTGCGTGGCAAAATATTCCTCTACGCTGTCGCATAATGCGTCACTGTTATTCGGAAGTTGAACGATTATAAGCGGGTTTACCTCTATTCCCTTATTTATAAAAACGGACTTGATTTCGCGTTGCTTTTTCAAAGCGTGTTCTAACAGATACCAAGTCTGATTGTCCGTTTCGATTGTCTGCGGGAAATTTTCGTTGATAACGAGCAATTTCTTTATCAGTCCTTCTGCGATAACGTCTTCTTCGGCAATTTCGATTAATTTCGCTTTTTTATCCACGATAGGCGTAGCGGAACAGCGAATAATTTTATCCGTTTTGAAAAGTTGCACGATAGCGTCGGCTTTATCCGTAAAATTCTGGTGGCTTTCGTCGATAATAATTTTGAACGACAATCCTGCGTTCAACGCCTTTTCTATCCACTCCAAAAAGTTGGTGCGTTCGCTGTCCTTTAATGCGTTGTTGCCCTTTTTCGTGAGTTTTTCCCAATTGATAAAACAGGCGTCGTTTTCTTCAAAGCCGCAAGTCATTACGTCGGAAAGTAATTTCGTCTGAGCGTTATGTATATACTTGTCCATTTTATCCTTGCTTTGCGTTTCAAGGTCGCCCTTGCCGGGCGTAAGCCATACGAACACTGTTTTTGCGTGTTCTTTGGTATATTCGTCCATAAAATGCGTGAGCATAATAGTTTTACCGCTACCCGTAGGACTTTTCAGGACAATTTCGCGGACGGAATCGTCTTCCATACATTCGAGCAATTCTTTTATCGCTTTTAATTGAAAATTTATTAAATTCATATTCAGCCCTCTAAATCGCGGTAATAATATTCGGGAATAACGTTGACCTTGATATTTTGTTTAGCGAATACCTTTTCTTGTTCCTCGGTCGGCAAAACGTCGTGACCGACGTAAATCGCTTTGCACGCCTCGGGAATATTCTGAGTAAAATCGTCGAGCTCCGCTTCCGTCAGAATGATAGCAATTTCCTTGTTGCCGCTAAAATTGATACCGTTTTCAAGTTCCACGAGTTCGCGTATATGTAGTAATAATTCGTCGGCATATTCATAGTACAACTTGTCCGAAATAGGCAAATAGTCCACTTTAAAATATTTAAGACTTGCCTTGTAGTCTTCCTTTGCGATAACGCGTTTAATGCGTTCATACGTTACGTCGCGACAAATATTGTTTTCGTTGTTTGTGCAAAGAATAAACTTACGACAACCGCCGTCTTCTGCGTTTAATTTCATTACGGCATGCCCCGCTGTGCCGCTACCTGCAAAAAAGTCGAGAATGGTAGAATTTGTAGTGCCATAGAGTCCCACTATGCGTTGAATCAGCCTTACTGATTTAGGGTATGTAAATTTTGATTCTCCGTCAAATATGTTCTTTAATTCTTTTGTTGCATCTTGTGAGTGCCCTACTTCTGTATATTTCCATATTGTCATTGGAGTTACACCCTGCTTGACTTCTGATAAAAATCTCTTAATCCTTGGAGTATTGTCACCTTTTTCTCCAAACCAAATTCTCTTCTCTCGAACATATTGTTCAAATTTATCTTTATTCAGCCTCCAAGAATAGCCTGCGGGAGGTAAAACGACTCTACCTGAGGGAGTAGTGATTTTATATATATTTTCTTGAACTGCCGGACCGACAGATAAATCGCCCGAAGTCCAAAGACCTCTTGGATCATTATCAGGGTTTGAATACCTATTATTTGCTTCACTGCTTCTTGGCAAGCCATTACAAATAGCTTTCTGTATATTTTTAGCAAAACAAATAATGTAATCGTGACTTTCCGAAAAATGTTTTTTTAGATTAACAGGGGAAAATGCTCGCTCCCATATTATTTGAGCAATAAAATTATCTGAACCAAATACATTATCACACATAAGTTTACCTTGTGCTTGCTCGTTATCGTCAATGCTAATAAAAATAACCCCATTTTCGGACAGTAAATTTCTTGCTATTTGCAATCGTTTTTCCATAAATGAAAGCCATTTACTATGACGAAAAGCATCGTTACTGTCGACAAAACTATCGTCGTAAACGAAATCTTTGTTTCCCGTATTGTACGGCGGGTCTATGTAGATTAAGTCTATTTTGTCTTTATGCGTTTTTTCAAGCAGTTTAAGA
>CALGVF010000136.1 GCA_937920115.1 uncultured Clostridia bacterium | reverse complement strand
TTCCGACGTCGAACAGTTCCTGAGTCTGTCTCTCTTTTTCTGCCTTTTCCGCTTCGATTTTCTCGATATATTTCTTGTTTTCGGCGAAAATATCGTCGAGGTTCTTATTCCTCTCCTCTTCTTCGGCGAGTCTCTGATTTCTTTCTTTCAAAAAGTCCTCGAAGCCCATCATAAGACCTTCGCTTTCCTCTTCGGACTTATCCTTAGTTATCGTCGAGAAAATCGAATTATTAGGCGTCGGAACGTAGGGTTCGTCCGAATATACCCTTCTTATATCTTCGGCTTTCACGACGGGTTTCTTGACGATAGGTCTCGCACCGGGGTCGATTTGCATATAGTTGTTGGGCTTAACTATGTCGAGAGCGGAAGCGGAACCGTCCAAAACCTTAGAAACTATCGAATAAAGCGTTCCGTATACGACCTGATTATCGACGAATCTGACGTCCGTTTTATTCGGGTGAACGTTTACGTCAACCATTTCGGGCGACATTTCGATTTCGAGAACGTAAAACGGATATTTACGCTTCATAAGATAACTCGCATAGGCGTTATGAATAGCCGACTGAATGGTCGAATTTATAATGTATCTGCCGTTTAAAATTATCGTCTGATAGGACTTATTAGGCTTCGTAAAGTAATAATGCCCGATATAACCGCTGATTCTCATTCCGTTTTTGATGGTTTCTATCTTGATACAATCGGTTATGGCGTCGTAGCCGTACATTTCGACGATTGCCTCGTCAAGACCGCCCCCGTAAGACTGTAAAACCGTTTTACCGTCGGCAACGTACTTGAACGCAACGGACGAGTTAGCAAGAATAAGTCTCGTTATAATGCTTGTAATATCCGTCTCTTCGTTCTTTGTCGGCTTTAAAAACTTAGCCCTCGCAGGCGTGTTGTAAAAGAGTTTTTCTACCGTCACCGTAGTTCCCTTATCCGACGGATACGCTTCGACTTCTCCTATTACGCCGCCGTTGCACGATATGGAATTACCGATTTCTGCGTCCTCGGTTTTCGAGGTTATAGTCGCCATAGACACAGCCCCGATAGAAGCGAGCGCCTCGCCTCTGAAACCGAGCGTTAAAATGTCGTCGAGATCTTCAACCTCTTTAATTTTACTCGTCGCGTGCGGCAAAAAGGCTTTTTTAAGGTCTTCGGCGGATATTCCGCAACCGTTGTCTTTTACCGAAATAAACGACTTTCCGCCCTCTTCGATAGTAATTTCGATTTCGTCCGCTCCCGCGTCTATTGAGTTTTCAACAAGTTCCTTGATAACGGAAAAGGGTCTTTCGACGACTTCGCCCGCGGCTATTCTGTTGTATACTTTTTTGTCAAGTAAGTTAATTGTCGGCATGATTTTTATCCGTTAAGTTTATTTTTTAAATCGTAAATAAGTTTTAACGCGTCCATGGGTGTCATTGAATTTACGTCCGTTTCCGCGATAATTTCTTCGATTTCGCTTCTTTGTTCGCCCTCGCAAGTCTCTTCTTCGGGAAGATAATCCGAGTTATCCACCCTCTTCGTCAAATCGTTTTTTTCGAGTTTTTTCAAAATAACTTTCGCCCTGTCGGTAACGCCTTTCGGCACGCCCGCAAGCGACGCGACCTCTATACCGAAACTTCTGTTCGCGCTTCCTCTCGCTATTTTTCTCAAAAATACGATTTTGCCGCCCGATTCTCTGACGGTGATTTTATAGTTTTTCACGCCGCCG
>CALGVF010000135.1 GCA_937920115.1 uncultured Clostridia bacterium | reverse complement strand
ACCGAGGAAAAATCGTATTCTTTCGGGTCGGTCATATCCGCGTTTTCCGAAATTAAAAGCCTGTAATCGCCCGTCTCCCCCGAGCGGCTGAATTTTACGCTTTCGGGGAAATAACGGTCGCCCTTGGACTTGTCTATGTAATCGTATGTCTTGCCCGTCTCGTAGTCGGTTACTATTCGGTCAACCTCTTCGTTCATAAGCGAAACAATCGCGTTTTCTTCGGGGGTTATTATCTTCACGTTTTTCTTCATTTCGTCCTCGCTCGCTTTGACCGACCCGCTTCCGCTATTTCCGTTTCCGTTGTTTACGTTTCCGCAACTCGTCGCCGAAAACAACAGACATACGCAAGCCGCAAAGCACATTATTCTTTTTAAATTCAATTAAGTATAACCCCGCTTTTAATCGTACGCAAGTATTATAGCACCTAAACAAATTTTAATCTATATCAATACTTATTATCATTGTTACAAAAATTAAGATGTTTTTTACGAATAAATTTCGCCAAACGGGACGTTTCAGTATTATTTTAATCACAAACATTTATTTTTGCTCGGTTTTTCGCTATAAAATTATTTTCGGCGTATTTTAAATTGACAAAATTTAATTTTTTTGCTATTATTTCGCTATGGAAAACAAAAACGAAACGCTTAAAGAAAAAATACTGAAATCGTACTTCGAGGACGGAATTTCAAAGGAAGAAATACTAAAAAAACACCTTATCGGGTCGGACACGCTCGACTTTTGGATAAAAGAAAAGGAAAACGAGGACGGACGGCAGAAGAAAAGACCGTCGGGGGAATCGGTGAACTACGAGTCGGAAGCGGACGACGATTTCCACATTTTCTTAAAAAAAGAGGGGTTTTTGCTTGATATGCCCCACTACCACGAAAGCGTGGAGTTGATTTGTATGCTTCAAGGCTCCGCGAGGGCTCACATCGGCGAGAACGTTTTTCAGGTAAAAGCGGGCGAAATATGTTTCAGCAAGAGGTTTCAGAACCACTTTTATGAAAATCAGTCGCGGGATTTAGAGGCGATCTGCGTAGTTTTAAGTCACAATTTTACCCACCATTTCAGACAGGCTGAGGGAGACAAAACGCCGCCCGCATATATGAAAAATACGGAATACAACAAGAAAATAGTCGAACTTTTGCAAAGATGGCTCGACGAAGAGGACAAGTCGTTTCTTTTAAACTGCGGGTACTCGAATATGCTGTTCGACCTGCTCGTAAAGACCTATGGACTTTCCGATTCCGTCAAGACGGACTCCGACAGACTCGCCGTTAAATTTATCGACTATATCGAAAACAACTACCGCTCAGACATATCGCTTTCGACCATGGCAAAGCATTTCGGGTACACGAAGGAATATTGCAGTAAACTGTTCAACAAGTCGGTCGGGCAGCATTTCAACACCTTTTTAAACTCGGTGAGAGTGAGAAAAGTCGAAGAAATAATGAGTTCCAAAGAGGGCGAAAACAGAAAAATTACGGATATAATTTACGAATGCGGATTTTCCAACCAAGTGACTTTTTACAGGCACTACAAAGCGGACAAACGCGAGCGGACGAAACGAAGTTAAACAAAATCGAAGCGTTAAGAAGAATTGCCTTACGACCTCTCGGACTTTTTTTACAAGCAAACTAAACCCGAGCGGTTGCCGCAAATTGCGGCAACCGCTCGGGTTTAATCTTTTTAATCTTTTCAACCTTTTCGGTCTTTCGGTCTTTAATAACCTGTATTAGTTTTTTATATCAGTTTTCTTTGCGTTTGGCAAGTATAACTGCCGCCGCCGCTAATAACGCAAGCGTAGTCATACCTACTACTCCGTTAATTCCAGAGAAACAACCGCCCTTCTTAGACTCGTTGCCGGAATCGCCTTCCGTCGAGCCCGTCGAATCGGTCGCAGGCTCTTTGGTTTCGCTGTCCGACGGGTCTTCCGTATTGCCGCTTACGACGGGTTCTTTGCCTATATCGTAACCGCATACGTCGCACTCGCCGTCGTCGTTGCCGTCGGTATGCTCGCCTGCGGTCTCGCTCATTTTTGCTCCGCAAGTTTCGCAGTTATGCCAATGTCCGTTCTCGTCGCTATCCCATTCGGTAGCCGCAACGTGTCCTTTCGCCGCGATTTTTCCGTCGCCGTTCTTCCACGCTTCCAAGTCGGTTATTTCGGTCGTGCAAGTCTCTTCTTTAAAGTTCTTGTTACATACCGAACAATGATAATACTCTTTAACCCCGTTCGCCGTACAAGTAGCCGCTACGATGTCTACCTTGGTCGCGGTATGAGCGACAAGGTCTAATTTGCCGTCGCCGTTCTTCCACGCTTCCAAGTCGGTTATTTC